>JALVVU010000160.1 GCA_027023255.1 Desulfurococcales archaeon | reverse complement strand
CCAGCAATAATCTTAGCCCTATCCATAACTTACCACAGTGGTTACGGTGACGCTATTATTAAATAGGTTTCGTAACCAGTTTAAATTACGTAGTTTACGGGCATCAAATTAAGGACTCGGTACCCCCAGGTCAACCGGTAAGCTAAGTAAGGACCCGCGCACATATTACTAGGGAGCTAGCTTGACGTATAGCGTGCTAATACTCGACAAAACCACAGGAAAAGCTGGTGTAGGGGTTGCTTCAGGCTCCGTAGCCGTTGGCTCGCGGGTGCCGTGGTGTAGGCACGGGGTTGCGTGCGTCGCAACTCAGGCGTTCACGAACCCGTCCTTAGGCCCTAAAATACTACGCTTAATTGAGGAGGAGGGACTAAGCGCTGAGGATGCTCTGAACCAAGCGTTGGGCACCGACCCTGAGCCCGGTAAGAGGCAGGTAGCCGTGGTTGATTTTGCTGGTAGGGTTGCGTGTTTCACGGGCGATGAGGCACCCTTGAAGAGGAAGTGTGCGAAGGGTACTGGGGAGGGTTTCGCGTACGTTGTTGCTGGGAACTTACTTAGGAATGAGGGGGTTGTTGAGGCAGCGGCCTTCACCCTGCTTAGGGAGATGCATGCTTCCGGTGACATTGTTGAGGCTATCTTATCTGCGCTTGAGGCAGCTGCGGAGGCTGGCGGGGACGCGCGTGGTGAGAGGAGCGCCGCAATATTGGTGGTTGGGGAGACTGCCTGGGGCCCGGAGTACGACAGGGTTCTTGACGTGCGCGTTGATTATTCGGAGGATCCCCTAAGCGAATTGAGGAGAATAGTTAACGTGCTTAGGGGGTCTTAAGGCCTAAGGCCAGAGTCTTTTGATCCTAGCTACCTCAGAAGGCTTGACCTTCGCCATACCTGTTCGCGTAGCCACGACTAACTCGCCCCTAGCACCGTACCCTATTGCCTCACCCTTAACGATTCCCCCACCACGTAACGTTACCTCAACGTCTTCCCCAATATTTACTAGCTTTTTCCCGTAATTCACGACGTGTCTTGCTAAGCGCCCCTCCATCACGTCCTTCAGGGCGTGGTTCAGCATGTTGATTAGTGAATTGATTCGCTCCTCACCGCACGCATCGGCACCGAGCGCGTCGCACCTTAAGCTCACGGTGCACGTTAAGCGATCACCACTAACACTAACTGCTCCCCTACCAACGACGTCATTCCTGACCACGTACTGGTTTGGGAAGAGAATCCCTCCCCAACCATCGCTTACCTCTTCGAGCCAGGAAACCGTTGCTGACCCCATAGCAACTAGGCATGCGTCCAGTAACTCGCTCAGACCTTCCCGGACCTTGTCTCCTGCGTTAATAGTCGTGATTATGAGTACGTTGCACCCTTCCCGCTTAACTGCGGTGTTAATTTCGCTCATAGAACCGCCTCGAGGTGTATTGGTTGTGAGGATAAAACCTTAGTTCTCCGTGTTTTAGCGTTGAATTACTCTTACTTGATCCTCAGTTTCTGGGCGAGGTCCCTGAGTTCTGGGTGCACGTACTCACCGTCCTCTATTATCTTAGTTCCGTCATCGAGGCACTCTAGTGTTGGGTTAAGGCATATCCCGTCCGTGTGTGAGGGTGCTGGGCCGAGTGAGCCTTGGAACGTTGATGATTGGGCTCCGAGGCCCCACTCGATGGCGCCCCATACCCTCTCGTCCTCGAGGATATTTCCTGTTAGTTTAGCGCCTGGGTTGCACCCGTAGGAGAGGTGGGCGACCCTAAGCATTCTCTCATCGTTGAATGACTTGAGCCATGCTTCGAAGATCCTTGCTTCGGTGCCTCCCTCCACCTTAACTACCTTGCCTTCCTTCACGTGTAGCTTTATCGGCTCTCTTAGGAGACCGAGTTCCGCAGGTGGCCACACTGACCCGTCGAACACTATGACGCCGTTTATGCTGTCCTCTATGGGAGCCCAGTCGACTTGACCGAAGAGCATGTACTCGCCTGGCCCGCTTACCTCACCCTCCGTTAGGACGGGGCGTGACGGGTCGTTCTCGAAGGTCACGTCCATCCCTGCCGGCGACGTCGCCCTCATTCTCCTGCATGACTTGGTTATCTTGGCTAGCCTCTTCTGGAATTCGTAGAGTGTGGGTACGTCTACGCGACCTATGTTCCTAACCATCATGTCCGCGTCCATACCCACCAAGCATATATACCTGGTCTTACCGGCCTTCATTGCCTCCTCGTAGGGCGTGGAGTACAGCAACCATGCCTTATTGAACTCGATCCAGACGTCCGACACCTTCAGTAACTCCGTTAACGCCTTAACGGGGACATAGGGTTCGATCGCCTTCCCGACCCCGGGGGCGGTCGCGTGCCACGCGACCAGCGCCTTAGCCCCGGCCGCCTCCGCGGCCTTAGCGGTTGCCTCAACCACACGCCAATCACTCGCGGTGTCGGCGGTAATCACGACTTCCTCGCCGGGCTTGACCTTCATCACATCCTCAACAAGCTTTCGCGCGGCTATGGCTAACTCAAAATCCAGTCCCGCAGGCAGGTTAATCACCAAGGAAAATATTGTAGGTAGGTTTAAAGAATTTTAACCTATACTAAATATTAATTACGGTATCATTTGATGAGGTGCACAACATGCATTACGTTAAGGCATACCCTATAACGAAAAGATAATCACGTTAATTAACTCTAAAACTTCCCTCACCGTGGATGATGAGGATTGGTCTTAACGAGCGGTGAGTAGGGGAGCGATTTCTGACGCGGGACCCCGAAACCGTATTCTGTGAGTTGATGTGATTTGTTACGCTGTAGTTGTTGTAGCTAGTACTCTCTCATGATGTAATCAGAAACCCTGCTCAACATGTTCGGTTGGGTACTGTTGATGGGGTGTTCTCCATATCCGCCACAGTCTCTTGAGGAGGGTTTAGGGCTCACTATGATTGGGCTACCAATATTATCTGTGCCATCAGCACTATTTCTGTAGAATCAAGAGAATCAAGTATATTGCAAGTATAACTTCTTCATTAAGATCGCTGGGTAACGTGTCGACTAGCTTTGCCTTCTGCCTTAGGAACACTCCCCCGTGCTTGACTCTATGAACTACCTTATCCACGGCTAAGGTAATGCTATCGTTATTCACGAGGTAGGGGCTACTCCACCCGAACTTAGGATCTTAATTTTCTCCGCATGCGTGGAGGTAGAGCCGGCTAGATTTGACTATACAATTCCATGGAAGGTACATGGATAACGTCGTCCCTGCAACCACCACCGCGAGTATTCGCAGTTTTAAAATGCGAGGCGGCGCTAAGTACTTGGGTGCTGCTCGAGTGGTTCATGAGTGGGCGCTTGCGGAAGCCATAGCTGACTACGTCTTCAAGTCAGCGCCCTCCGCTAAGAGGGTGCGTGTCACGGTTAGGTTGGGTGAGCTTCAGGCCGTGGATGAGGGTATCCTTAAGTTTGCGTTGAGGGAAATCATGAAGTCTGAGGGTATTGCGTGTGAGGTCGTTCTTAAGCGGGAGGACTGCGTCCTTAAGTGCAGGAGGTGCGGGCATGAGTGGCTACTTAAGGAGGTTGAGTTTGGGGAGGAGGTGCGTGAGGCCATACATTTCGTTCCCGAGGTCGTTCACTCCTACCTTAAGTGCCCCAAATGCGGGTCGAGGGACTTCGAGGTGATTAAGGGTAGGGGCGTGTGGGTTGAGGAGGTGAGTTGGGAGTGATGGTCTCCCAAGGTGACCCTAGGTTAGCGGTGATTGGGAGGAGGCTGGCGCGCGTTGCTAGGGTCGTGCCGGTCATGAGTTCTAAGGGTGGTGTTGGTAAGACTTTACTTTCATGCCTGCTTGCCTTAGCACTGAGCGAGCGTGGGGCGAGGGTAGGGTTGCTGGACCTGGATGTAACTAACCCTACAGCCCACGTAGTGCTTGGTGCTGACCTGAGTAAGTTCCCGGAGGAGGATAGGGGCGTGGTGCCCCCGCTCATAGGTGGGGTTAAGTTCATGAGCGTCGCGTATTACTCCGGCGAGAACCCACTACCGCTGAGGGGTTGGGAGATCGATAATGTTGTTAGGGAGGTGCTTGCGGTCACTATCTGGGGCGACCTCGACTTCCTAGTGATTGACACGCCTCCCGGGATAGGTGATGAGGTTCTAGACGTGCTAAGCTACTTCCCCAAGCATGAGCCATTAGTTGTCGCGACACCCAGCCCGTTGACCGTAGCTTCCGTGAGGAGGTTGCTGAAGCTACTTACGGAGGCCGTTAAGGGTGAGTTAATCCGCGTCGTCGAGAACATGGCTCGTGACGACTCAGACATCATCGCTGACCTAGCTAAGAAGTTCCACGTGGGGTTCCTTGGTAAAGTCCGCTTCGATGAGGGCGTGGATAGGGCTGTGGGAGACATTGACGCTTTGAGGAGATCACGGATGTATAAAGACGTTAGCATGATTGCTGAGAAGCTTTTGTGAGGAATAACCTAGAGCTTCAGCTTCCCTATAGCCTTGACCCTGACCTTCACAGCATTACCCGGCAAGTAGGGTAACGCTATTTCCTCAACCTCAGCTACCTCGATACTCGCTGGATCCGCGCCCGCCTCGATGACTTTCTGCTTAGCCTCATCCGACGTTATCCTTATGGCTTCCTCCCTAGTCACGTGGTCGTAGGAGAACGCCTTCTCCACTACCGACCCCACAAGGGCTGTGGCAGCCCCTAACGCGTTGGCTGACTGCGCATGCTCTGGCCTTATGACTTCCTTCGCGCCCTTAAGCTTCCTTGGCCACATGAGTGACCCGCCACCCACCAGGATAACCGTGGCTGGTTCTGCTGAGGTCTTCACCTTATCTATGGCTTCCTCAATAGTCCTGACCATGTAGTCGTATGCGGCGTCAATCACCTCCTTAGGGACCAGCTTGGCGGGTCTCTCTGGGTCACAGCGAGGGTCATCTATCTTCATCACGCCCTTAGCTAGGGCTACGTCAGTGGCTGTGAGCACGTCACCACCCCACGCAATACCCTTCTCGATAAGTTCGTAGCCTACGCTTACTGGGCCTACTTTGACGGAGTCGTTAGGCCCGACGCTAACTATGGATCCTCCCGCAACACCGACAGCAACGACATCGGGTGACCTTATGTTTGTTCTAACCCCTCCTATCTCCACTTCCAAGGCCTCCCTTGGGTATCCCTTCGTCAGTACGCCTACGTTACTTGTCGTCCCTCCGGTGTCGACGACTATTGCGTCAGGTATCCCTGTGAGTACGTACGCTCCCCTTATGCTGTTGGATATCGGGGCGACGACCGTGAATACGGGGTACTTCTCAATGAATTCTGACTTAGCTGTGGTCCCGTCATTCTGGGCGAAGTACATGGGGACACCCTCAATTCCTAGGGAAGCCAAGCTCCTTCTGAGGGACTCTATCGTCCTCTTCATGACGCCTATCGTGGCCGCGTTAAGTATGGATGCGTTCTCCCTCTCCAGTAGGCCCATGCTGCCGATCTCGTGTGATAGCACTATTGGTACGTTAGGTATTTCCTCAGCAACTACCTCGCGAGCACGTAATTCATGGTCCGGGTTAACTATGGAGAAGACCCCCGTTATCGCCACCGCGTCAACCCCTGCCTTAGCGAAGGCTCTGGCCGCGCGTTTAACGCCATCCTCGTCGAGGGGAGCTATCTCCTCGCCCGTGTACTCATGCCCGCCTCTAACGATTACCTTAAGGTTACCTACGGCGTCGCGGAGGTCTGCCGGCCAGTCGAGCATGGGATCTATGGCCGTGGTTGCTGGCGCTCCTATCCTTATGACGCCGACCTTACCTAGCCCCCTCCTCTGGATTATCGCGTTCAGCACGTGGGTCGTTCCGAACATTACGGCAGCGACTTCATCGACCGCGAATGCCTTCGTGCCGAGTAATTTCTTGAGGCTCTCGATTATGCCTGTGGTTACGTCTGGTGTTGTCCTAGCCTTCACCGCGGCGAGCACATTGCCTCTCTCATCCACCGCTACTGAGTCTGTGTGGGTGCTCCCCACATCTATGCCTACCCTCACGCGCGTCATGAATCACACCCCCATCCTCTTAACCGCCTCCTCTATGGGTACGTAATCAATGTCGTAGCCAAAGTACCTGGGGCCGACCACCTTGAGTGCTTCAGGTGTCCTCCACTTCGGGTCGCAAGGTATCCCTATGACCGCTACCCGTAACCCGTACTTCAGCCTCTCAGTGGTTATCGGTTTAGCCGAGTCCTTCTCGACGACCGTTATGAGGTCCGGCACTGACGCTATGACGGTACCGTCACGTATGGCGACTAAGTTCTCGTTCTGGAACCTTATGATCAGCTCCGACCCCTTGAATTCCTCCAGCCCCTCCAGCCTTGCCTCACCCCTAGCGAAGCCTCCCGTGGCTCTTCGAAGCACGTCCACTATCTTGCCCTTGAACAGGAGGAAGCCTCCTGTCGTGTCCAGCAACGCGTCTAGGGGGTTAGCGCCACGGGCCTTCGCTTCCCGGAGGGCTTGACCTATGCTTATCTCCTTGCTGAGTGAGTGCCTTACCGCGCCTGCCTTGAATTGCTTACCGCTCATTGGGTATATTGCTATCCACGCGACGCCCCCGAACTTAACTGTTATTGCCCTCGCTATCCTCTCGGCCCAGAAGTTATCGACCGTGTCGAGAATAACTGAGTTACCTTTCTCATCAGCCATTGACATGGGGGTTGCCTTAACACCGTCTAAGTGGAAAGTAACCATCTGCAACTCTGGGAAAGCCCTACCCATACCGTCACCATCTATTAACGGCCGCTTGAACCTAGCCGCAGTAGCGATCGGTATCGTTGAGTTCATCCCGCCTGCCTCAATACTTATTATGTAGTCAGCCCTCCTTCCGAAGTACCTCTCGAGGCTCAGGAGCGCTTCACCCGCTTCCTTACCGCTCGGCAGTTTCTCTATCATAACTACCGGCGCACCCATACCTGCAACGGAAACTACGAAAGCGTCGTCCGCGACGTCATCAGGGTCAACGACCTTCACAGGCCCATACTTCTCTATAGCTTGGATAGCCATTAGCTTGCCTATGTACGGGTCACCACCACCACCTGTCCCAAGGACGGTGGCGCCAACCGCCAGGTCCTCGATGTCCTGTCTATTCAGCCTGAATGATCCCGTCCTG
>JALVVU010000159.1 GCA_027023255.1 Desulfurococcales archaeon | reverse complement strand
ACATTAGTCCTTGAAAGAGTGAGATATACCCTCAACGTATCCATTAAAGACGTAACAACCGGTGTCCTAGCAGGATTATTCGATGTTTACGTTAACGGGAGCAAGGTAGCATCGGGTGTGAGGGGCCTAACTAACATCACCTTACCCTACGGTGTTTACGTAGTATCAGTAACTCCGGAACCTAAGTACGCAAACATCTATAGCACCCCTCACCCACAGACCGTCAAAGTGTTTAATAATACTGAAGTTACCTTTAAACTAAGCAGAAAGTTCTTCAAGATAAAAATCATTGTCGTCGACGATGTGGGGGCACCAATAAAGAACGCTGAGGTAAGGTTCTTCAGCATTGATAAGGGCGCCTATATCTCAACATTACTGACTGATGCTTCAGGAACTGTTCAAGGATCACTATTTTATGGGGGTTACAGGATTGATATCTTAGCTAAAGGGTTCTACCCCGCCCACCGGAACCTCATATTGAATAAAGATACTGAACTCACAGTAACACTTCAGCCGCAATTACTCACGGTAATAATGCGGTACGCCATTGTAATTATAGTAGTGTGTATAGCTGCAGTGGCGATAATAGCTGTCCTTAAGGTAAGGGCCAAGATTGCTGAAAGATTGCCTAAAGAGGAGCTCTTTTAAACTCAAATGTCGCTAAGGTAACAACCCTTTCTCCTCATGGGAAAGTTAAAATCACAGCTTGAAAATAAATAACGTAAATAATTGTGATTGAGACCTATTTTACTAGGGTAGCAACGTCAAGGTGTGTACGGTGAGGGGCGGAAATCCTGCTATATCATCACTGGCTATTGAGATCATAATACTGATCCTTACGGCAATACTTGTGCCCTTAGTCATTATGTGGGTTGTAGGGGTCTGGCAGACAACAGAAAAATCCTTTTCACTAAAGCCCACCTTACACGTCGCCCAGAACTCTGCAAGTAAGCCAATCCTAGTACTGCACATCACTAATGAGGGGGAGGACTCTGATGCCATAATACGTATAGCTATAAAGGCAGGCAATGGTTACTACATCAATACCACAACAATTAGAATACCCGGAGGATTCACGGGATCCATAACCATAGGAGGCTGGAAGATAAGTGGTGATCCACAAGCACTTAAACCCGGTGAAACATACCGCGTGTACATATACACGAAGGTACATGGCATGCTATTCTATGATGTTGTGGCCTCAACATAGATTCCCCGTTCTCAATAGCATATTAATCGCTACTTACCTAAAACTAGGGGGAGGACATAATGTCTGCACACACGTTGCTGAATAAAGTCATCGAAATCACACGCAATCACAACCGATGGAGAAGATTTGAGTGTATTAACTTGATAGCATCTGAGAATGTTATGTCTCCCTTGGCAGAGGCTGCGTACTTTACTGACATGATGCACCGGTACGCGGAGGGTAAACCTGGGAAAAGGTACTACCAAGGTAACATCTATACTGATCAGATAGAGTTGTTGGTGATGGAGCTTATGTCTAACTTGCTTCAGGTGGAGTATGTCGAGCCTAGACCCATAAGCGGGACAATAGCTAATGCGGTCGTGTTCAGAAACCTCGCTAATCCAGGTGATAAAGCGCTAATAGCACCTGTTCAGGCTGGTGCGCACGTTTCACACACGCGTTTCGGTACGTTAGGTGCGTTAGGTATCGAGCAGGTAGAGTTACCCTTTGACATGGAGCGCTGGAACATAGACGTTGATAAGGCTGTTAAGATGATCGAGGAAGTGAAACCTAAATTCGTTACTTTAGGCGCTAGCGTCTACATGTTCCCACATCCAACTAAGGAGATAGCTGAGGCAGCACACGCTGTCGGTGCTAAGGTGGTCCATGACGTTGCCCACGTCCTAGGGCTAATAACCGGTAAGAGGTGGCCTAATCCCGTACATGAAGGCGCCGATGTGGCAACATCGTCAACACATAAGACATTTCCGGGCCCGCAGGGTGGGCTGATATTCACGAATGATAAGGCACTATATAAGGCAGTAGCTAAGACCGTGTTTCCATGGTTCGTCAGCAACCACCATCTTCATAGATTGCCCGCGATGGCTATAACCGCCATTGAGATGATGGAGTTCGGTGAGGCGTATGCTGACCAGATAGTGAGGAATGCTAGGGCATTCGCGGAGGCACTGGCGGAGGAGGGCTTCAAGATACCAACGGAACACCTAGGCTTCACTCAGTCCCACACCTTCGTAGTTGACGTGAGGGAATTAGGTGGCGGGGCTAAGGCAGCTAAGCTACTGGAGGATGCGAACATCATACTGAACAAGAATCTACTCCCATGGGACCCGCCTGAAGCCGTTAAGAACCCCAGTGGCTTAAGGATAGGTGTGCAGGAGATGACTAGGTTCGGCATGAAGGAAAGCGACTTCAAGGAACTAGCTAAGTTCTTCAGAGAAGTGCTAATAGAGGGCAAGGACCCGGCAGAGATCAAGAAGAAAGTCATAGAATTCCGGAAGAACTTCCTAGAGGTTAAGTACGGCTACGATATACCTGAGGAATTCCAAGACAGCCTACTGAAGGTGCCAATGCTGCTATGACCCTCACTAGGGAGCATACGGGTAAGGTTCACTGGAACCTTCTCAAGTGGGTGGAGCTCGCTGAAGATCTTAGGAGGATTAAAACGCACGTCATTTTCTTCCCCGTAGGTAGCGTAGAACAGCATGGCCCGCACCTCCCCCTAGGTCTTGACTACATCATAGCAGACGAGATCAGCAGTAGGGCGTGCCGGAAGTTACAGGCGAGGGGTATCCTGGCGTTGAAGCTCCCTCCACTACCCTTCGGCATGAGTAGCATGTGGGGAGCGTACCCTGGCACAATAACGCTCTCGACCGAAACACTGTACAGTGTAGTGAGAGACGTCCTGCACTCACTATGGAAGTCGGGCGTTAGGCTCGTGGTAATAGTGAACGGTCACGCCGGTAACGCGGATCTGCTTAGGGTGGTTGCTAGGGACTCTGCTGAGGAGTTTGAGGGCTTGACCGTAGCCGTAGTCACTGTGTGGGAGATTGTTGGCGACTTAATCAAGAAGTTGTTTCAGACACCGTTCTTCCACGCCGACGAGGTCGAGACAAGCGTTGCGCTAGCCCTTAACTTGCCCGTCGGCGAGCCTCCGAGAAGCGCTCCTCAACCAACCGAGTTTAGGATGTATAGTGAGGAGTGGCACTCACTGGATCTAACGACCCGGCCCAAGGTGTACGTGTACTCAAAGGAATCCTCGAAAGTTGTTGGTCTCGGCGCCTTCGGCTCACCGTCCTTAGCAACCAAGGATAAAGGCCTGAAACTTCTGGAGGGGATGGAGTATAGGATCGTCAAATTCGTAACCGACTTACTCCACGGACTTCAACGTAAATTATTCAACACTAACCTATAATCCGATATTCTCTGCCTGCGTGAAGGTACACTAGCCCCTCCTTAATTAGGGAGTCGAGCAAGCCCCTCTCCTCGGGACTCATCTTCTCAATTTCACCAACGCTTAACGGGAACTTTTTCTTGAACCTATCAAGAAACTCTGGATTAACCAAGTAATCCCCAACAGGTATCGCTACACCCTCATTGACGTACACCTCAATGGGTTTACTCGCAAGTTTCCTAGCCTCACTTAGCGTGACCAGACCCTTGCTGGACAAGATACCTAATAACGGATCATTGACCTTCTTGTCTTTCCTCTGTCTTGCCTTATGTGTTAGTATACCCTTCTTCAGTAAATTTATCTCCTGCTCTAACCGATCAACCCTGGCTTTAAGTTCCATCACCATTGATTTTAGTTCCTCAATAACACCAACAAGTTCAGCTACCGAAGCACCGGATCGCGAGTCACTGCCTCCGCCTTGAGTTGCCTCAACATCATCCAACGCTGGGAAACCCACTCTAACTAAGTACCCACCTCTCGACGAGCGTACCACGTAGCCAGCTTCCCTAAGCCTAAGTAACGCATGACGAACAACATTGTAGGGCAGACCTAAGGCGTCTGCCACTTCCCTAGGTGTGGCGCCCGGATTGTTCTTCAGGAACGCTAATACTTTTCTATCAACGCCGCTCAAGACTTCATCAAGAGATATAGGTTTGCTAACCTAATAAAGTGTGGTCGAGGGCGCATGGGCAGGTCAACGGAGGAGAAGGTTCGGGAGATCGTTGAACTAATTGATGAGAGCGATGATTACTGGCGTAAGGCCGCATTTTACTCTGACCCTGACGTCAGCGCGTTACTTGATAACCTTTACGAAAGGTGGGAATCCAGTAACATGCAGGGGGTCCCCCTAGACTACGCGACTGATGAAGAGGTGGACTTCCTTTACCATAAAGCTAAGTCACTGACACGTGAGGACGCGAGAAGAAGTGAACGTGCATTCATTAAAAAGTCCATGGGTATTGACGAGGGAATTCATAAGGATAGTAGTGAGAAGCGTCGTAAGAGAAGGTTTTTCGGACTGCTCCCTTAAGCCTTCTTCCTAGGGTAGATGTAATCTTTAGGTGCTTTACTGAAGGGCTCTAGGTATTTCCTCAGAACCTTCGGTATTTCTACAACCCCGTCCTCCCTCTGGTAATTCTCTAAGATAGCAGTTATTGTTCTAGTGCTTGCTATCGCTGTTGAGTTCAGCATGTGCACGAAATCCCTAACCATTCCCTTCCTCCTAAGGTACTTTACATTAAGCTTGTATGCCTGCCAGTCGAGGACGTTGCTACAACTCACGAGTTCCCTGAACTTACCCTGTGCTGGATACCACGCCTCTAAGTCGTACTTCATGGCCGCACGAAGATTTAGCTCGCCCGAGGCAATGTTAACTACCCTGAACGGTATTCCGAGGCCCTTGTAGAGTTCCTCGGCATTACCTATTAAGAGGTCGAATACTTCCCAGCTCTGCTCTGGCAGGGTGTACGCGAATTGCTCGACCTTATGGAACTGGTGAACCCTGAATATTCCTTTAATGTCCCTGTTAGCTGCTCCGGCCTCCTTGCGGAAGCATGGACTAACACCCACGTACAGTAACGGAAGGTCCTCCTCCGGTATTACCTCACCTGCGTGAAGCGCTGCCAGTGGGTGTTCGGCCGTCGCTATTAGATATAGGTCCTCACCATCTATTTTGTAGAGGGCGTCCTTGAATGCCTCAAACTCCTCGACTGCCCGCATGTACTTGCCTTTGAGGAAGTATGGCGGGAGGACTAGCCTGAACCCCTTACTCGTTAGGTAATCTATGGCGTATGAGAGGAGCGCCATATCTAGCCATACTAGGTCGTCGAAGAGGTAGTAGAACCTAGAACCCGCTACTTCGCCAGCCTTTAATGTGTCACCTAGCTTCAACACGTTCTCGAGCATATCCGCATGACCCACGATCTCCCTATCAGTAACCTCGTACTCCATCTTAACGCCCTTGCCCTCAGTCTCAGCGAGGAAGTCCTTGAGGTGCTTACGCTGTACTAAGGCCTTACCCCATACCCTCACGACCGCGTTGTATGAGTCGTCAGGCCCTATAGGCACTGACTCGTGAAGTAAGCTGGGCATCTGATCAAGTATCTGCTTTCTTCGGGTTTCAGCCTCCTTCAGTCTCGCCTCATACTCCCCTATTTCCTTCAGCAGTTCCTTAGCCTTCGCTATTAACTCACTCCTCTCCTCAGGCTTAGCCTTCGCTATACGTGAGCTTATCACGTTATGCTCGTGTCTGAGCTTATTCAGCTCCGTCTGCAACCTACGCCACTCAGCATCAACTCTCAGGAACTCATCCACTAAGCCGGGATCCATGAATCTCTTCTTAAGGTTCTCCCTCATTAAGTCTGGATTCGTTCTCAGTGTTTGTAGGACGGACCAAGGCACCTAAATCCACCTCTTTACTCTCACTAGGCTAAGTCTGAACCTGAAGATATATCTCTTTTCCGGTTGTTAAACGCGCCTTACTGCCGTGGAAACCCTTACCTCCTTGATTAGGATTTCCAGAATCTCCTAGTTCTTATGAAGTTTCTCTCAAGGTCATATAAGCCTATATAGAAATCTGAACCCTCCTTACCAAGAACTCTCTTCGCCGTACTTGGACCTACGCCGTACATGGCAAGCGCCTCAACCGCCTTCCTACCATATGTTAGCACTAGCTTCGCAGAATCAAGTAATTCTTCGAAAATCTTCCTCTCCTCACCACTTAATACGAATTTATAGTTACGGCCTCCACTCAATCCCCTCCTAGCTATACCTAATACACGTTCTCTGTCTTTCCCAAAGTACGGCGCTACCAAGCCGCAACCGCATTTAGGGCAGGTAATCCGTTCGGGAAGTTCCCTTACCTTAACTACCCACGTATACGTGCACATCATGCATATCATGTACGCCTCCTTAGCCTGAATTCTCCTCTTAACTAATTCCACCAGCGTGCTACTCGGCAACACGCTGGAACGTGCAACACCAGTCACTACCTGACCAGCGTATCTCAGTAAATCACTCGCGATGACTGAGGGCTTCATTAGGGACACGTAAGTTAGCTTCACTGACCCGTCGCGAAGCTTCAGTGATAGGGATATGACAGAATCCTTGTCTAAGAACCTAACGTATATCTCGTTGAATGTTTCCCTCGATACGACCTCGTCCTTACTGTACCGCTTAACTAGGGCCTTAACAACTTCCGAGCTAGCGTCGGCAGGTATAACGCCCATACGTCGAAGGACCCTGGAAACAACCACTAGGTACATGGATGTATTGCTTACTGCGGCATTAAGTTCCTCAAGTATCCTGGGACTCTTCAGCGTTTCGTTGATTATGTTCCTTACAATGGCGTACTCACCCTTACCTGAGAGGTGCGATATGTTCCCGGTAAGTAGTATTATGCCGTAGGGAGTGACCGTGAACCCCACCCTACGGCCTAAGTACTTACTCAATACATAGGACAGCAGTATCGCTAGGGCCCTATTACCTCGTGTGCCTAAGCATGCGTGGATTACTATTAAACCCTCATTACCTATTATCTCTACTACGATGTTTCGCTCGCTCGGTAATGGTGCTCCTGAGGATATATGCTGGACCAGTATTCTTTTTAGCCCCTCAATAACGTCCTTTCCCGCTATCCTCGCTATGTCCTGCATAACGTACCCCATAGCAAGTAGCCGCCTATTCGCGCATACCTCCCTAGCAACCCGATAATGCACCGGTATGCTCTCCCCGCGCC
>JALVVU010000158.1 GCA_027023255.1 Desulfurococcales archaeon | reverse complement strand
AGGCGAACGGCGTGATTAGGGCTGCTATGACTAGTATCGCGCCTAGGTACGTGTTGATGAGGCCCCACCAATTATACAGCATCATTATGGGTAGAGCTATTACTATTGGCGGGACTAGCCTTAATATGACGAACGTAGTTAGCATTGCTCCCTGCCCTTTGAAGGTGTATCTTGCGAACACATAGGCCGAAATTACGGATACTAACGTAGCTATGGTGGCTGCCGACAGTGATATTATTAATGAGTTAAGGATCCATTGTAGCGGGATTACGTTCCCCACAGGGGCTAGAAGCTTCTTGAAGTTATCTAACGTGAAGTGACTGGGTATCTCGAACACGGGCGATGCGTTAGGGTCGAACGCTGATAGGAAGAGCCATAGGAGAGGCCCTATGAAGAAGGCGAACACCACTGCAAGGAATAGGTACACCAGGACATATGTGAGGACATTTCTCTCCACCCATCACCACCTCCTGAAGTACTTCATACTCCATAAGTAGGCAAGTATTAGGGCCAGCACTATGACAAACATCACGTTCGATGCGGCAGCCGCAAGCGCTATGTCGAAGTTATTGATCGCCTTAAAGTATATGTACAACGTCCATAACTGACCGGCATTCCCTATCCCGCCTCCCGGTCCAAGTATCATGTATGGGAGCGTGAATACTCCGAAGGTCCATATCGTTATTAATATGAAGTCAACTAGTATTGCCTGACTTATCAGTGGGAACACTACGTACCTGAATCTCTGCCAAGGGGTAGCACCATCCACCTCAGCCGCCTCGTATATATACTTAGGTATACCCTCTAGAGCCGCCGTGAATAGTATCATCGAAAATGCTGTTCCGCGCCATATGTTAGCCACCACGATGACTTCAAACGGGTGTGTGAAGTAGAGGCTATACTCGGTCTTCACACCGAAAAGCGAGAGTATGGCGCTAACTAAGCCCTGCTTATCCGTGACGGCACTCCACGCATATCCTGCCACAACCTCGGGTATGACCCACGCAATGAATACTACGGTAGCGACTAGCATCTTACCCTTAATGTCCTCCATCCGCATGACAAGGGCTAGCGCTAGTCCCAATATCGCTTGGCCTATGAGAGCGGAAAGTATCGTGAATGCGAAGCTAACCTTGAGAGAGTTTAGGAAGAGGAAGTCTTGGAACAACCTGAAGTAGTTTTGGATGCCTATGAATATGTAATGTTTGGCGCTAGGGCCAACTAAGCTAGCGTTAGTCATGCTTATGTAGACGTCCCAGACTACGGGGAATATCACGAATATTCCTATCAGTACTAAGGCTGGTACTAAGAACAGGAATGCGCCGCGCCCCTCGAAAAAGGAGGCTAGTTTATCTATTATTCCACCGGAAGAAAGGTCTTCACGGGCTTGAAAAACACTTTCGTTTTTACCTTGGACCACGGAACCCACCTCAGCCAGTGTAAATGGGCTCAGTATTTACAGGGAGCTCCTCAACGTTGTTGGCACCGACAGCGCTCTTCAACATCTGGTCATACTTGTTTAGGGCCGTCATAGGGTCTGTTATTGTGCCGCTCAGTATCTCCTCGGTAATCTGCTGGATTATCTTTGATACCTTAGTATATCCTGGTAGCGCGTCTCTAAAGTCAGTGAACTTCAGATACTCCGTTATGTTCTTTAGATAAGCGTTGTTAGCATACTCTGGTACCTGCGTAGCGTCAATCCTCGGGCAAATCTTACCCTTCTCCGCCGCGAACTTAGCTAGCACATCCCTGCTTGCTACGACCTTAATGAACTCCCACGCTATCTCACGCTTATAGGCAGGGATCTTCGCATTTATGGCTATCGCCCAGCCTCCAGAGATAGTTACATATTTAGGTTCACCCTCGGCACCGCCCTTGAATCCAGGCATCTTAGCGTAACCCACATACTTAGCTTCACAGTTGAAGTAGCAGGTGTCGTAAGCAGAGCCGCTCTGCCCGCTGCATTGCATCTTGCAGGCCTTTAGTGGGGCAACACCTTTCGGTCCCCAGCCCTCTGCCCATTCCCATGAACCGCCTACATCCATCGCTACCTTACCTTCTGAGAACACCTTCCTGTGGGTGCCCCAGACGTCGGAGGCGAAGTTGTACTGTATTGGCCCTATCTTTAACTTCTGATATACGTCTATGTAGAAGGCAAATGCTCTGTATAGGGCAGTACTCTTACCAATCCATTTATCAGTTTTATAGTCGTACAGTCTGTTATATGGCGGTTTGTCCGCACCTAACAACACCATGTAGAAGCCTTGCATTGTTGTACCCTCACCCCACTTCGTGCCTGCCGGTATATAGAATGGGTAGAACTCATTGATACCTAGTGCCTTCTCTATTTCAGATGCTTTACTCTTTAATTTCAAAGCAGCGTCAAATATGTCTTTCCAAGTCTTTGGCTGCCAGTTCGTAGGTAGCCCAGCTAGCTTGAATATATCTTTCCTGTACCAGATCATTCTAACGTCGGTGTCAACCATAACTCCGTAGACGTGACCCTTGTACTCAACTATCTTCTGCATTGCTGGCGGGAACTCCTTCCAGTCGGGCCAGCTCTGCACGTACGTGTCTAGAGGTAGTAGGTAGCCTGCCGAAGCGAAAGCAGCGGTCATGAAGCTGTCGTACACCACGACATCTCCTGCGGTTCCAGCAGCAAAGTCTGAGGCTAACCTGGATACAAAGTTCGTGCCGTAGGGCAACATTATTTTTTGAATCGTCACGTCATAGCCCTTAGCCCTCATTTTCTGCTTGAATATCGGTATAGCCATGTCGATGAGATCCTTCCAAGGCTCACCATACTCTATGGTCAAGGTTACTTTCTTTAACGCGGTAGTAGTAGCGGTAGTTGTTGCAGTGGTGGTAGCGGTTGTCGTGGCCGTTGTTGTCGCATATTTAGTTACGGTAGTTGTTGAAACTGCGGTGGTTGTTACTGTTTTCCCAGGGGCTGCGAAGTACCCGCCGAGTGCACCGATTATTATTCCTATTATGAAGGCTATAGCTACGTAAGCACCTGTTTTCTGTGCCATGAATGGCACCTCACAATACTACTTCAAGGAGTAGTTTTTATCTTTTTAGTAAAAAATATGTTCAGGAAATTCCTTCATTTACAGATTAATTTTTATTTTTTAGTGAAAGAATGTCTGTATAAGACGTATGTTTAATGAACTAAACTTAAAGTATGGCTCTTTCTGTAGATGGGTCGAATACATGTATATTATTTGTGCTTACCTTCAGAAATACCTTACTTCCTATGCTTAAGGTGATCTCCTTTAGTAGGCGTGCCTTGATTATGTTGTCACCAACCTTGATATTTAGTATTGTTTCGGAACCTAATGGCTCTATGACGTATACCTCACCTCTAATGTTAGAGTCCTCGGCCGTGCTTAACTCCAGATGCTCGGGTCTTACCCCTAGGATTAGGTCATTGGCGTCACTTGCTTTTTCCTCTATAATCTTCCCAAGCTCCGTAGGGAGAGTTATGTTCACACCCTCTGCTACTAAGGCGTAATTACCTCCTTCATTCTTTAACGTAACATGCATGAAATTCATTGGGGGTGACCCTATGAAGCTAGCAACAAACAACGTGTTTGGCTTATTATACACTTCACTAGGTGCGCCGACCTGAAGCACCCTCCCAGCATTAAGTACTGCGACCCGATCTCCCATGGACATAGCTTCGACTTGATCGTGGGTTACGTAAATAGCTGTTATCTTAAGTTCTTTTTGCAATCGTTTTAACTCAGCCCTCATTTGAACGCGAAGTATGGCGTCTAAGTTGCTTAACGGTTCGTCCAGCAACCATACCTTAGGTTTACGCACTAGAGCCCTAGCTAGGGCAACTCTCTGTTGTTGCCCTCCGGAAAGTTGGCGCGGATACCTATCCAGTAGGGTCTCTATTTGTAACATCTTAGCAACTTCTCTTACCCTGCGGTCTATTTCATCCTTTGCCACTTTCCTTAGCCTGAGTGGGAAAGCTATGTTATCATAAACCTTCATGTGTGGATAGAGGGCCCAAGTTTGAAACACCATTGCAATATCTCGCTTACGTGGCGGTAGATCCGTCACGTCTATATTGTCTATGTAAACCCTGCCTTTCGTAGGTCTCTCTAGTCCTGCAATTATTCTAAGCGTTGTCGTTTTGCCGCATCCTGAGGGACCTAACAATATAAAGAACTCCCCGTCACGAACTTTGAGATTAACATTATTTACCGCAACAGTCTTAGGAGGAAAGATCTTAGTTACATTCTTGAGCTCAACAGAGCCCACAGTTCATACCCTCTCATTACTAGAGTAGGGCTAAAAATGCTTACTTCTAACCGTAGTATCGTCATTGAATTACTATTCGTTGTACATCACTATGTTTCATTCATTTATCGAATACATTTCTTTAGTATCCCATATTTCCTGCATGAATATTCTATCATATATTTCCGTGCTCGACGTAGGTGCTTTTCTTTCAGTAACGCTTATAAGCCCTCTAAGGAAACCTTATAAAGATTTCGCGTAAAAACCAACACATAAATATTATGGGGTGCTCACCTGTGCCAGAGGAGGAGGAAATACGTGAGGAGGGCCGTACTAAGTGCCCTCCCGATAAGATAATTTATGACGAATTCCGTGGAGAGTACATATGCACAGAGACAGGAGAGGTTGTTGAGGATAAGGTCATAGATCAGGGTCCTGAGTGGAGGGCCTTTACTCCGGAGGAACGCGAGAAGCGCTCACGCACCGGGTCACCACTCTCTCCCACTATACATGATGGTGGTCTCTCGACAATGATTGATTGGAGAGACCGTGACGCCTCAGGCAAGAAGCTTGAGATGAAGCGCCGTTTAGAGGTAATGCGTTGGCGTAAGTGGCAAATAAGAACAAGAATACAGAATAGCATAGATAGGAACATCACACAAGCAGCGGGTGAGCTAGAGCGCATAGCTGATCAGTTAGGCTTGCCACGTGCCGTAAAGGAACGGGCGGCCACAATTTACAGGCAAGCCGTAGAGAAAGGCGTTGTTAGGGGGCGGGCTGTCGAGTCGGTCGTTGCTGCTGCGCTTTACGCGGCATGCAGGATATTCAGGATACCGCGTACCCTTGACGAGATAGCGCAATATACGAAAACAAGTAAGAAGGAAGTGGCAAGATGCTACAGGTTGCTCGTCAGGGAGCTTAATGTAAGAATACCTATCGCGGACCCTGTAGACTTCGTTCCAAGGATAGCTGCTGCGCTTGGACTATCAGGTAAAGTGATAAAGAAGGCAATGGAAATACTTGATGAGGCAAAAAGAAGGGGCTTAACTGCTGGCAAGGATCCTGCGGGGTTAGCGGCTGCCGCCGTCTATACTGCTGCTCAGCTGTATGATGAGAGAAGGACTCAGAAAGACGTAGCAAGGGTTGCCGGAGTAACAGAAGTAACTGTAAGGAACAGGTATAAGGAGTTGATACAATATCTCAGAATAAGGGTACCTGAACAGTAGGGAATATTACCAAACATTTTTAATTTAAGGAAAAAATAATGGCACCTTATTCCGCTTCTATGAAGATTATGTTCTCTGGCGGAATTCCGAATTCTTTGACTAGTATTTGCTTAACTCTACTTCTGTGATCTCCCTGTAGCTCTATGTGGTTATTCTTTACTGTACCTCCTGTTGCTAACTTTGCCTTAAGAGTTGAGGCCACCTTCTTTAAATTGAAGACTGCTGGATCTAACCCCTCTATTATGGTTACTTCACGTCCGAACTTCCTTTTCTCAATTTTTATCTTGATGAACTGTTGCTCGGCTCCTAGCTGCACACAGAGTTCCTCAGGCAGTCCTCCGCATAGGCTTTCAATATCGACTATATCCTTCCCCGACATGACTCACCCTGCTACACTTTCAGAACCGTGAAGACCCCTAAAAAGGTTTGCTTACGCGAACGAAACACAATGATCTCAACATTCAGGAATAAGTTCTTCAAAAGCTATTAAGTCAAGGAGTTCCATTACGTCTAACGATTAACGTGTTAGAGCAAAGGATGACCTCAAATTAATCGTGTAGGGAATAGTATTTTTCGAAGGATCAACAAGGTATCCTCAAAGGTCTTACCGGTAATGTGGGGTTGTTATTGATTCTGCATACCGCAAGGAACGGGTATGATAGATTAAGATATTAAGGGAAACGCAAAGTATGCTTGGTGCGAGTGATGGCCAGTGAAGACGAGATCTTCTACAAGTGCTGGAAGTGTGGACGTGTGTTCAGCATGAGGGAGATAGAGGCGTTTGAGGCGCGTGAGGCTGCCGAAGGGTATACTTTTATACGGTGTCCTGCTTGCGGCTCGAAAATAATAACTAAAATTAGGAAAGAACGATATAAGAAAGTCAAAGCTATATAAGGGGTGTTTCCTAAACTCCATAAACTCCGTACTTAGCTAAGCGATAATGATATTTAGCTAGCTGCATTATCATATAGCGAGGGATAACATGGTTATAAAAGTCAGGATAGATCAGGAGAGGTGCATAGCTTGCGGCTTATGTTATGGCATGTGTCCTGATGTCTTCGAAGCCGACGATAATGGTAAGAGTAGACTTGTGGAGAAGTACAGAACATCTTCAAAGGTTGAAGGTGAGGTTCCTGATTCTTTAAGAGATTGCGTCGAGGACGCAAAGAATGGTTGCCCCGTTGGTGCTATTGAAGTAAAGTAGCACCCCAAATGCAGTAAAGTATAAAATCTACTTACCCCCTTTTCCTTATGGCGGAGGACCGTACGGGACTCATAACCGGGTGGTCCGGGGTTCAAATCCCCGCGGGCCCACCACTTCCTTTACAATTAGGTTCTAAGTTCTACGGGTGAATGATAACGTCCATAATAAGGCTATTTTTGGTTTAACAATCGTGTTCAAATACTTTCAATTACCTGATACTTTACAATAAGTATATTGCATCCTGCATCAAGTAATTGAAAGTAAATGATCTGGCCATAGACCGTGGTGTTGACCTCGATCGGTTCGTAAGAGGTGGGCGAAACCCTATGAACCCACACTAAAGCTGAAAAGCAAGCTAGCCTCTAAAGCATCCTGAGGAGGAAAACGTTTATATAACCCCTTTTCCTTAGGTTTCTACGGGCCCGTAGCTCAGCCAGGTAGAGCGCCCGGCATACGGTCCTCCGCCCTTTCTAAGTAGTTCTTTTAATTCTCTCAATGTTTTTACCTGCTTGTAAAGGTTTTCACGAA
>JALVVU010000157.1 GCA_027023255.1 Desulfurococcales archaeon | reverse complement strand
AGGCTAGGGTGTATAGGTTAGGGTTAAGCGCGTCCGAAGCCCGCTCCCTAGGCTTAAGCGATGCTGAGATAGAGGTCATTAAGTCAGAGGGTAATGCCTGGGAGGCGAGGGTACTCGCTAAGGGACGCATCGTAGGGTGGGAGCTAGTGACCATAGGCCACGAGCACGTGATCCCCACAGCCACATATTTAAAGCAACTACTGCCTCCTAAGCCGTGAGGGTTAAGGCAAGGTAAAAACAGGGGAACTTTACGCTTAACTCACGCTTGCTCGACCCTAATCTTAGACCCGCTCCTTACTTTCGAGAATACTGAGGGGTCGCCGACTATCCTCCCAACAACGTTCACGGGGCTAGCTGGCCTTATCTCGTCCGGGGACCTGCTGGCTGGTGTCGGACCCCAAAAGATGCATAGCGCGTTGCCTGGGGGCCAGTACGCCACGGTACCCTTCTCAACGGTTTCGCGGGCGTTCTCCTCACCAACGTCCACGGGGGTTTCGAAGTACACCTCATCCCCCCACCTATACGCTATCGACTCTATAGGTAGCGCGTTGATTAAGGACTTGAACGTTCTGGGCGAGAACTCATCCGTTAGGACAGCGTCAACACATCCCGTGGCATCCGTGCATATCTTAACGCGAACCTCCATGGCTTTAAACACACCTCGTGTAGGTACTTCAAGCAGAAATTAATTACGTTACCTGTAATGCATGGCTATAGCTCTACGCGGCATCCTAATGTGTACTTGGATACTTCTTATAGTCTAGTCACAATAGCTGAAGAGATTGTCGGCTTATATTAAGCACTTGGGAGCGGATAAGTTCATATTCGGTAGCGACCATATTATAGGGCTAACCCCTGAGTGGCTGTCAGCTAAGAGGCAGATAGAAATAATCAAGAGCTTACCGGAGTTGAATTAGCTATGAGAAAGAACTAATATTATCAAAAAATGCCAGAAAACTACTAAAGTTATAGTACTTTAATGCTTGGTGTTTATATACTACAAAACCAACTAAAGATAGTCCCTTTTTCCGTCTCTTCACTATTAGCCTTGAAATCTACATACTGATATAGTATCGGTGCCTCCCCACATACTGAATAGTGGATATGATTTCTTATTAGAACCTTCTTAGTCCGCTAACAATTCTTGGGACATTTTATTTTAGGAAGAGTTAAGAAGCACAATGGATAATATTGTAGGTGTGGTGGAGAATAATGTCTGGTGGTGTTGTGAGGTTTCGTATATCCAGAAATGCTGTGGAGAGGTTGTTTGGTTCTAAGAAAACTAATGTATCTAAGGGTATCGAGGAAGTGCTTGAGAAGTACTCAGAGAAGGTTGGAGAGGATGTTTTAGCAGAGTTTCTAAAGGAGAGGAGGTAGTCTAAGGGAATGAACTTAGTAGTTGATGTATCCGTCTTCATCGATAGAATTTTCATATATGATGAGGAGCGTAGTAATAGGGCACGTAGCCTATTCAAGCTCATTGATGAAAAAGGTTTCAACATTTTTGAACCACAAGTATTTGGTATAGAACTTGCATCACAGCTAGTTCGAAGAAAACCTCAAGCTATAGCTAGGAAACTATATGATGAAATAATGGATAAGATTATTGTTGTTGATGATATCGAGTATGATCTACTCCTAGATATTGCTTTATCAACCGCTTGTAGAGCCATAGATGCATACTACATAGCCACAGCCAATATCACCTCTGCCATACTGATAAGTGCTGATAAAATAATGGTTAACAATGCAAGAAAAATATGGAGTGGAAACATACTATATCCACAACCTAGGCGATTACAATACCCTAATATCAAGGATTAGCTAAATTACGGGCTGAACCCAAACAAGCTATATACTATAAATTTTACCATGAAGCCGTCATGTATCTATTAAAACAATACAAAACATATCATTATAACCCAAAAAACTATTATCCTCTGTAATTGAATAGATTCGTACACTACCTTAATACTATGCTCCATAATAATATATCTACAAACTTATTAGCATTAAGTAGATAATTATACGTATTTAGTCTTCGTTAAGTACAGCCTGTAACAGGATTAATTATGTGTAACTCCCGCCTCATGGACATACATAACCAAACTATGAGGTTATAATTGTCCCATATACTAGGTATGAAACCTTATCGGATCTGCCCCAGACATCATCAGCTCTTGGGACGTTTCCTTATAAGTCCTAGGCCTTCGGAGCCGGAGACCCTAGGTTCAAATCCCGCAGACTCACCACCTACAGACCCTCCATGCAAGCTTCACTATCCCTCAGTAGAATATGCGGTTTCAAGTTAATGTTAAGGAACTTATGATGCTTTCTGCTTCATTGTTGGTAATCTCTTACATGGTTAGGGGATTACCTTTAGCCACGGTACTCTCTTGAAGTCCTGGTCAAAGGTTAAGATGGTTTTGATGTTGTGGTGCCTGCAGGTTAGTGCTACTAGTGCGTCGCTCGGCGTCAGATTATACTTAACCATGGTGTCCAGCAGTTCTTCGAAGCTGTCAACATCTTTAAGAACTATTAAGAACTATAATGTTTAGGTCGTGGATTACGTCTCTCAGCATCGTTAATTTTTCCAGCGCAAAGTTGAGCCCATGCTTAGAGATGTAGGCCTTCACCTTATCGAGTCTCCGTAGCCCTAGTCGCTCCAGTGCAAGTCTCCTTATTGACAGGAATACTGCCTCGTCAATTACACGAATCGAGGTTGCAAGGTCCTCGTGCTCCGCCAGAAGCCTTGCTGCTTCCTCAGTGTACTCACTCCTGAAGATATAGTAGGCAAGCACATTCGAATCCACAAATTCTAATGCTGCCATCACCTGCCGGATAGGGTATGGTTAGAAGTCTTCGAACTCTGCTTCCAGCAGTAGTTGGTCAATCTCCTCCTTGGATGCCTCTCCCATGAACCCCTTATACTTCTCAACAATCTTTTTCCTCTCTTCCACCGGGGCTAGGAGAGCTACGCGTAACTCCGTACCTTCTCTTAGCTCTAGCGGCTCTAATGGTTTCAGAACGCCTTTCTCATACTTTACTCTTATAACCCTAGACAACCCCCTGAACCCCCATCCAGTATATTATTGCGTACCAGCCAATTAGCCTTTCCTAGTCCAAGTGTTTCAAAATTATCTATGATGAAATCCCAACGATAATCAGCTCTGCACAGCATTTCCGAAACTATGGTTTCCGCTGGAAAGTAACTCATTAGTCTCAGGACTTCGGAGCCGGAGGTTCTTGGGGTCTGAAATCTCGGTGGGTCTGTCCGTGATTGCTGTTTTTAGCTGTACCTTAAGCTTAGAGTATTGAGTAGAGTAACTTAGGTACCTAGCCCAAGGCCTTACTCCATCTAGGAATTTTCACACCTGAACCTTCTTAGATTGCGCAACACAGGTTTCATTCCCTCCTCAAGCTTCTTGAGGGTGTCCCTACAGTTTCCGCTGATACTATAACGTAGCAGTCAGGTGGGGCTTTAGTTTGTGAGGTCTAGAGGATGATGTCTATGTCCGGGTCTTTTAGGAGTATCTCGCTTCTTTCGGGGTTGTAGTGGATTTTTATTGCTTTGATGAGTCCCCCTGCTTCGCGCAGGTTGTGGAGGAGTGGCCTTATTTTCGGGTCTCCCTTGTCGTGGGGTGTGAATGCTTTGACGTTGTGTAGGGTTGTTATGAATATCACCGCTACTTGCTTACCTGTGGCTGCTAGTCGTGTTAGGTCTTTCAAGTGTCTCTCGCCTCTTAGGCTTCTGCAGTCTGGGTAGGACGCGTACTCACCGTGCGGCCCCGTACGTAGTACCGCGCTCTTCAACTCAACTATTAACTCCTTACCGTCCTCATTCCGGAGTAAGTAGTCGAAGGTTGAGTTACTTATGCGTGGGTTTCTTGAGGCTATCTTGAAGCCCTTCAACCAAGGTATTAGGGATGAGTTAACGGCTACGGCGAACGCCTCTTCCTGTAACTTAGTGTCAATGAGTGCGGGTCCCTTAACCTCCTCGACAGCTATTAACCAGCAGTCAGTTCTCCTGACGGGCTTCGGGATGCAGTAGGCGGTTGCTCCCCTCACGAGGAGTTCCTTCAGCCTGCCTGTGTTCGTTATGTAGGCCCTGAGTTCCCTGCCCGCACACTTGACTAGCACGACGAACCTGTTTAGCCTCTTGATGATGGAGCATGTCGTGGGTGGTGGGAGCTTAATTAGTTCGTGTGGTACGGCACGCATGCCTCTCTCCCGGCCCGCCTTCAGAGGATCCTGGTTAGGGCTTCCTGCTTTAGCGTGCGGGTGTATGAGTTCCTTAACGCGTCCCTTGCCTTCAGCAGTCTGGGGTGCGTCACGTAATCCATTACCGTGCCCTTAGCCTCCAGTATCTTAGTGTGCTTCACGAGTTTCGAGAACACTCCCCCAGCTATCCCCTCACCTATGGCTGCGTATCCCTGCGCCGCCTCCTTAGCTAGCTTAGCTCCGGGCAGGAAGCCTAAGGTCCTTACGGGTGCTACGTCGGAGAGCCTCCTGATTAGCTCAGCACGTATTTCCCCGTACCTCGTGAGCCTCCCGGAAATCAGGACTTCCTTAGGCCTCCTTACTGAGGTCAGCATGCCCCTAACGCTCCTCTCAACCCACTCCATCATGGCTTCGAAGGCATTAACGCAGGCATCATCACCTGCCCTAACCTTGAACAGCATCTCACTAGGGTCTAGGGTACCGCATTGCTCCGCCACACCGCCGTGGAAGACGTCCGTCCTAACCCAAGTTCCGCCGGCTACCACCAGCTCTAGGTCTAAGGGCCCGGCGGTCAGGAACCCCATGGGTGTGAGCGTCCCTCCTAACCCGTCGACTATTCTCCCGCTATCCACGCCTATGACTGCGTTGTACCCATACCCCATCTCCACCAGTATGAAGGAAACTTCCCCGTACTCGATGCTGAGCCTCCTCGCCTGATCGTGGATCGCTAGGAACGCTACAGCAAGCTTATCGGCCGTCCCCATGTCCAGCCGACCTAACTTCCTGTGCTTAGGGACTGTCGGGAGAAGCACGACCGACGGTATGAAGCAGACCTTACGCCCTAAGCTAACTAGCTCCTTGACGGCCTCAGCTAACGCCTTGTAAACACCTATCCCCGGATCACCAGCCCTAACCCCGGCCTCGAGGGCGGCGCGGGGGGTTAGCAGCAGTACCTCCAATGCGAAGGCCTCAGGGTCCTTGAGCTCGTCACCCCACACGACCGGCGTGCCGTACCCTGAGGGACCAACTATCACGTCAACTTCCCCTGCCTCCTGAACCTTACTTATGAGGGTGGCTGGGTTCGCGGCGACCTCCCCCGTAGGTATGCTAGACTCCCAAACCACCTCCTCACCATCAACCACTACTAAGTCGAAGCTCTTGGTTCCGGGGTCTATGCCTAGCGAGCGAGCCACGTTACAGGCACCTAAGAAAGAGTTTAGGGTAAGCACTAAAAGTGACGTGGTTAAAAAGCCCGTGCTTTAAGTGACTCGCTAAAGTGTGCTGGCAGGGACTACATTAGGGCGGCGCGCCCACGCTCACCTGTCCTTACCCTTATCGCCTCCTCCACCGGGACTATGAAGATCTTCCCGTCCCCGGGCACGCCACGCCTAGCATGCTTAATTATGACATCCACGACCTTACCCACTAATTCATCAGGCACTACGACCTCAACCTTGACGCGGGGGAGGAGCTCATAGACCTCGACACCCTCCGCCCACCTATGAACTATTCCTCCCTGCCTGCCCCTACCCCGCACGGGGTAAGTGGTTATGGGGTTTATTCCGGCGTTCTTGAGGGCCTTCATAACGGCCTCTAGGGCCTCCTCACGAATTACGGCTTCTACCTTCTTCAAGGCGAAGAAGCACCGTGAATAAGTACTGCTCTGAAGAATTTAAGTTAATACTAACTACAGTCATTCACTCAAAGACGACGTTCCTTGAAGAACCAATGGAAGTTATATCAAGCGATTGACATATTGTTGAGGGGCCTGACATTGAGCAAGGGAGGGGAGAGTGACGTTGCGGTCAGGGCCAAGGCAGTCGCCTTGATTCTGCTTGGGGAGACTGAGAGGGCTTTGGAAATGCTCTCGAAGTTCTATGGAGTCCCTACACCACGCGTTAAGGTCGGCCTGCCTAAAGGTAGGGCTGGTGTGCTAGGGTGCTACGTCCCTAGCAAGAGGGTCATCTACCTTAAGTCGTCAGAGGAGTATAGGAACCCTTTCGTGGTGCTCCACGAGTTCTACCACCACATAAGATACTTCGCTGGAAAGCATCGTGGAACCGAGAGGGGAGCTAATGAGTACGCACTAAAGTCCATCCAGCACTTCAAGGAATTAGCTGGTAAGTTGAGACCACTCAGTGACGAATAATAAGGTCATCACCTAGAGTGTTTAAGGTGGGATGAAGACTCCGCCATCGTCTGAGCCTACCTTAATTAACGGGCGTTGAGGATAGCCTGACCCTCCTGACCCGCCTAGGTAACTATTACGTCCTCTTGAGTATGGAGGAGAAAAACACTGTTCATCGCTTTCCTTCCCTGCCTATCTTCTTAGGCCACCATGCGTACTTCCCGAAGAGCGCCATGAGGGCTGGGGACACGAAGTACACTGCTGAGGCGCTTACCAGCACTATCCCTAGCGCTAGGGTGAAGCCCATCTCCCTCATTGCCCACATTGTCGTCAGTATTAGGGAGGCGTAAGTCGTTGCTAGGATGGCCGCTAAGCCTATCACGACGTTGTCGGCTGAGGCTGCAGCCACTGCTAGGGCTTCTTTAGGTGGTCTGCGTTCGTACTCGTCCCTCGCCCTCACTAGGTAGAAGCTGTTGTAGTCTATGCCGACGCCCAGCAGGATGTTGAGCACCACCATCGGGAGGAACCACAGCATAGGCTTGTTGAACACGTAGTGGAACAGGTTAGTTGACAGCCATATGCTCCACACGGTGCCTAAGTATATGGTGGTCATCGTCGCTGCCGCGGCGGGCAAGCCCTTAAGCGTGGGGAGCAGGGACAGGAACATCAGCACCACCGCTATGGGCAGTATCTTATGCCAGAAGTCCTCGTTAATCATGTCGTCTAGGTCAACCTCCATCGCGGCTAGCCCACCCACGTACGCCTTACTAATGATGCTCGAGTGCCTGCTTACAAAGTCATTGACTACGTCCCTTATCTTCCTGACCAGGTTTCTCGCCTCACTACTCTCAGCCAGGTACTTCATCGTGATGGTGAACATCACCGTCCTATTGTCGCTGGAGACGTACTTCGTGCCGTTGAACATCG
>JALVVU010000156.1 GCA_027023255.1 Desulfurococcales archaeon | reverse complement strand
GACCTCGACGAAGTAGACGGTGTATGCTGGTGGTGAGTTGGTGGCTCTGTAGGAAACGACCGCCGCTATCGAGCCCCAGTTCCTCTGCCACGCTTCCCTAGCGACCTCACCCACCGTTATCTTCTTGTCCGGCATTCCCTCAACGTAGATCACTCCCTGCCCTAACTTCTCGTCGGGCTTGATGGTGAGTGCTTCCGGGTTAACTACGTCGCCTAGTAGCCTGACCGCGTACTCCAGTAGCTTCCTCTTAACTATCTGCGCGGCGCGCCTCGCGGCCTCACCGCCCACGTAAGTGCCTCTCGAGGCATGGGTGCAGACGTCGTAGACAGTTGTCTTCGTGTCTGCCCACACGATGTTGACCTTGTCGAGCGGCACGCCTAGCTCCTCAGCGATTATCTTTGCGTGAGCCTCTAAGGTACCGCCTCCATGATCCTGTAGCGCCGTTATGTAGTCGACGCTGCCGTCCTCGTTGACCTTCAGTATGCATCCCGTGTAGTCGATGACCTCACCGGAAATCTTGCCGCCGGCACCCGAGGTGTGGAAGCCCCTCCCAACACCTATGCCGCGCCTGTACCTCCCTTTCTGCTCGCCGGGCTTCGGCCTCTTACTCCACCCTATGAGTTCCGCCCCCTTCCTCAGGAGTTCAGGTACGCCATCACTCTTCACTATGGACTTAACGGTGGGTCCCTGACCCCAGAAGAGGTCGCCCCTGCCGACGTAGTTCTTGAGTCTGAACTCGACGGGGTCTATGCCTAGGGCCTCAGCAAGTTCGTCAATTATGGTCTCCACGGCCCAAGTTATCTGTGGGTTGCCGTACCCTCTGAAGGCGCAGGAGGGCACCTTATTCGTGTATACGGCTACTCCCCTGTACCTGATGTTCTTCCACTTGTATAGGGAGACGAACCACCCTAGCAGGCACCCTAGTAGCGGGTACGCCTGGATCTGGTGCCCGCCTATGTCCATTACGTTTTCCAGCTCGCCAGCAATGATCGTGCCGTCCTTCTTGGCCGCGACCTTGAGCCTGAAGTACATCTGGTACGCGCAGTGCTCCATCATGTCCTCCTCACGAGTTAGCGCTATCTTGACAGGTCTCCCTGCCTTCAGGGCTAGGGCCACGGCGACCAGGGTCACTAGGTTTGTTTGGATGCTTGAGCCGAAGGACCCGCCTATGGGGAGTTTAACGACGTTGATTTTACTCTCAGGTATGTCGAATACCTGTGAAATTAATATCCTAGTGTTGTGGATTGTCTGGGTGGTCGTCCAGACCGTCACGCCTCCGTCGGGTTCCGGCCTAGCTACAGCTACCTTGGGCTCTAGTTGCATGTGGTACCTCCTGTTAGTCCTGAATTCCCTCTCGATCACGACATCGGCTTCCCTGAATGCCTTCTCGATGTCGCCTTCGTCATAGTTCAGCGTGCACGCTATGTTGTTCTTGACCTCAACCTCCTTACTACCAAATAATATTTTATCATGTATTTTGGGGGCGCCCTCCTTACGGGCCTCGAAGGGGTCTAGGACGTGTGGGAGAACCTCCCACTCAACCTTAATGGCCTCTAACGCCTTCTGCGCTAGCTCCTCAGTCTCGGCCGCGACGGCCGCTACATACTCACCAACGTACTTGGGGTGGTCGGTGAGGACTTCCCAGTCCTTGTAATTCACGCGGTCGACGCTGACGAGCCTAATGTTGAACTTCTTCTTTGGGACGTCCTTGAACGTTATCACGACCGCCCCTAACTTCTCTGCCTCACTGGTGTCTATGCTCTTGACGCGGGCGTGTGGGTAAGGGCTCTTCAGGATCCTCCCGTAAAGCATTCCCGGCAAGTTAATGTCGTACGCGTAGAGAGCCTTCCCAGATACCTTAGCCACGCCGTCCTTCCTGGGCGTCTTCTTGCCTATGTACCTAAGCTCCGTAACCTCAGAAGAACAGCTGGGCAACGATACCACACTAAAACATTTTTTGAGAGAGCAAAAAACCTTTTACCTTAAATGAGGGCATCAACGCGTGATTAATTCGCTGATCCACGCGTAATAAGCTTCGATAACCGTGTTTCGGGGTTTAAAAAGAAATCTAAGACTAGTCAAACTTAACTTCACCCTGACGGGCCCTCGGTCCGTAGTCGGGGGCGAGACCTAGGTCCCCTTCACTGACCTTAGTGGCTAGGAGGTAGAGCTTCCCCTCAATAATGGTGGTGCCTAGCAATACGTAGCCCTCCTTACCTAACTCATTAACTATGTGCTGAATCCTGACCGGGGCGAAGGGGTACTCGTACACTGCGACATCCTCCGGCCGCACGCCCCGCTCCTCAGCTAGGGATCTCACCTCCTCAATTAAGGCTTCCTTCAGGGCTTGATTGTCGAGTTCCTCAATGGTAACGCGCTTCATTCTTAGCGCCACCCCTAATTAGCGGTCAGGGATTAAAGGTTGTTGAATTTACTTCATTCAAACTTAGTCAGGGGGATTCGTTTCCTTGGTCTGTAATTGCTAATAATTACACCGATTACGCGTGTTCTTAAGTACTAAATAGTCTATAATGTGTTGTTAAATATTTTATGATTGCTAAAAACTTATTTTGGAGAAGCTTTAAACTAACTCATGTGCGATAACCGCTAGGTGAAGCAGCATGGCCTTAACAGAGGACCCATACACCTTAATTAGCAAGTGGTTACACGCCAAGGAATTCCTTGTTGTTGGCAAGGGGATTGCTAGAGCTGACGCGCTTGACAAGGCGCTGGGGACCGCTAAGTTCGTTGAGGATTACTTCCAGGAAGGCATGCTCTTCGTTAAGCAGGTTCTAAGCACGGAGCCTCACGCCAAGATACTTAGGGTTAGGGATGAGGAAGCCCTTAAGGTCCCTAAGGTGGTTAAGGTATTCACAGCGAGGGACATTCCCGGCGAGAATCAGGTAGGGTATGCCCTTCCTGATCAGCCCCTCATAGCTGAGGGTAAGGTCAGGTACCACGGCGAGCTCGTTGCTTTAGTGGCTGCCGAGGATATTGACGCGGCGCTACGTGCCGCCGAACTCGTTAAAGTCGATTACGATCCCCTGCCTTACGTCCTGGACCCGCTTGAGGCGCTTGAGCGTAAGGACGTTTTAGTGCATGAGGAGGTGGGGAGCAACATAGCTTTCAGGACGAAGGTGCGTAAGGGGAATGTTGAGGAGGGCTTCAGCGAAGCGGACGTGATCGTGGAGAACGAATACAGGACGCATCACCAAGACCATGTGTACCTGGAGACTGAGGGTGCGCTGGCGATTCCGGGCTTAGACGGCAGGTTAACTGTCGTTACTGCGGCTCAGTACCCGCACTTAGCTCAGTCAATAATAGCTAGGGTGCTCGGCGTACCAGCATCCAGCATTAAGGTAGTGGTGCCCTTCATGGGTGGAGGCTTCGGAGGCAAGGACGATGAAGGCCCGCTCACAGCGGCTAAGGCGGCACTAGTAGCCCACTTAACGGGTAGGCCTGCCTTCATACTCTACACGCGTGAGGAGTCACTGAGGATGCACCCGAAGAGGGAGGCAACGATAATCAAGTACAAGTCCGGCGCGACTAAAGACGGTAAGCTCACAGCAATAGACGTCAAGATAATCCACGACACCGGTGCGTATGCGAACAGAGGTCCCTTCATTCTGTGGAGGGCCACCGTACACGCGTCAGGGCCTTACGAAGTACCGCACGCTAGGGTGGAGGGTTACTGTGTGTACACTAATAAGGTATATCAGGGATCCTTCAGAGGCTTCGGCAACCCGTCAGTACAGTTCGCAGCCGAGATGCAGATGAATGAACTAGCTAGGAAGCTAGGTATGGACCCGGTGGAGTTCAGGCTTAAGAACATGCTGAGGCCGGGCTCGAGAACTATAACTAACCAGTTACTCGAGGAGTCCGTAGGTATTGCGGAGGCTGTCGAGAAGCTTGCCGAGAAAGTTAACTGGGCTAAGAGGAGGGCTGAGTGCGAGTCATTCAAGGGCAGGTATAGGCGTGGCATAGGGATAGGTGTGGCGTGGCACGGAATAAGCACCAGCAGAGGTGTGCCTGACTGGTCGAACGCTTACGTGAAGATAGACAAGGACGGCTCGGTCTCGATGTTCACAGGCATAGTGGAGATGGGTCAGGGATCACCGAACTCTTCCCACAGGCAGATAGTGGCTGAAATCCTCGGCGCGCCACTAGAGAAAGTCAAGGTCGTGTTCGGCACGAGCGACGCCCCGGACGCGGGAGCGACGCACGCCTCCAGGGGCACAAGCATAGGCGCGATAGGCGTGCTAGTAGCTGCCGCTAGGGTTAGGGAGAGGCTGAATAAGCTAGCCGCCGAGCTACTAGGCTGTAAGCCAGAGGACGTCGAGATTAAGAACGGCGTGGTGAGGGCTAAGGGCACCGGCAAGGAGTTGAGCTGGGACGAGCTAATCAAGCAGGCATACGCACGCGGCGTCGACCTATCAGCGACAGGCTACTTCTTCCTGCCCAAGGGCAAGTTCAACGACGAGCTAGGGCAGGGACAGGCGTACCCAGCCTTCAGCTACGTCGCCATGATCGCTGAGGTGGAGGTCGACACGTGGACAGGTAAGGTTAGGGTGCTTAGGATATGGCCAGCACTGGCGGCTGGCAGGATAATCAACCCGCAGCAGGTTGAGGGACAGATTGAGGGCGCGGCAGTACAGGGAATGGGTTACGTGTTAATGGAGCAGTTCGTGTTCGATAATAAGGGCAGAATACTGAATGCTGACTTAACAGACTACGTAGTCCCCACAACGCTAGACATACCGGAGATAGAAAAGCCGGTGTACGTCGAGGACCTCTTCAAGTACGGACCCTTCGGCGCTAAGGGCGTTGGTGAGATGGCGTTAATACCTGCGCCAGCAGCGATAGCTGGTGCCGTATCGCACGCGCTAGGGAAACCAATAACTAAGCTACCCCTAACACCGGAAGCGGTTTACTTCGAACTAAGGAAAGGAGGTAGCACGTGAGCGGGGGTGATGAGGAATGTTCTACAGGATACCCGAGATAAACTACTTCCGCGCCTCAACCTTAGAGGAAGCGCTGGAGCTAATCAGCAAGCTAGAGAACGTCAAGGTGCTGGCGGGAGGCTCGGACCTACTAATAGATCTGAAGATCAGAAGGTACGAAGTGAAGAACGTGGTCGACATCTCAGGCATCAAGGAACTCAGCTACATTGAGGATCGCGGGGACCACGTAGCCATAGGTGCAGCAACGAAGCTACAGGACATCGTCGAGTCACCCATCATAGCGACTAAGGCTCCCGTCCTAGCGGAGGCGGTGAACGAGATGGCGTCATGGCAGGTAAGGAACGTCGCCACGATAGGCGGGAACTTATGTAACGCGTCGCCAGCAGCGGACACCGCACCACCGCTACTCGTACTGAACGCTAGGCTACGCTTAGTGAGCCTAGAGGGCGAGCGCGAGGTACCGATAACGGAGTTCTTCCTAGGACCCAGGAAGACTGTGCTAAGGAAGGGTGAGTTACTGAAGGAGATAGTGGTGCCCTACGAGCGCGGCGCCGGGGCGTCATTCATTAAGCTCGGGAGAAGGAACGCCTTCACGCTATCGGTGGTGGCGGTAGCTACCCTAGTCAAGGTAAGGAACGGGATCTTCGACGACGTTAGGGTAGCGCTAAACTCCGTAGCACCCAAGCCCGTAAGGGCGGTGAGCGTGGAGAAGTTCCTGAAGAGCAGGGAGGTAAGCATGAGCGCCATCGAGGAGGGCGCTAAGCGCGTGCTGCAGGACATATCGCCGATCAGTGACGTACGCGCGTCCGCTGACTACAGGAAGGAGATGTCGGTGATACTAACTAAGGAGTCCCTCCTAAGATCCCTCGAGAGGGCAGGGGTTAAGCTGTGAGGAGGTGATGAGCGGTGAAGGTCTCATTCATACTCAATGGGGAACCCGTAACCGTGGATGTTAAGCCCAACGAAACACTCCTAGACACCCTAAGGCTAAAGCTAAACATAAAGAGCGTCAAGAGGGGTTGCGAGCGCGCCGAGTGCGGCGCGTGCACAGTGCTCGTGGACGGGAGACCAACGTACTCCTGCAACCTACTGACCGCGCAGGTCGAGGGCAAGGAGGTAACGACGCTAGAAGGTTTAAGGGATGACCCCATAGTGAAGGAACTAACGAGTAAATTCGTGGAGCGCGGTGCCATCCAGTGCGGCTTCTGCACGCCAGGCTTCATAATAACGGCGTATGCGCTACTGAAGTCAGGCAAGGAACTAACGCCGGAGAACGTGAAGAAAATGCTTGAGGGCAACATCTGCAGGTGCACGGGCTACAAGAAGATCATCGAGGCAGTCACGGCGGCTGCCGAGGCGCTTAAGAAGTAATGAATTTTTTATTACGTCACCACGTTCAACTCAAAATATTTTTAACCTCACAGCATAACCCCCTCAAGGTGATGAGTGAGTCATGGCTGGAGGCAACATATTAATTCGCGGTGGGACCCTAGTACTCCCCCACCACGAACCATTCAAAGCAGACATCAAGATCCTAGACGGGAAGGTCGTCGCCATAGGCGCGTCACTCAGCAAGGAGGGCGTTGATGAGGTCATAGACGCTACGGGAATGTACGTGCTCCCGGGCGTGGTGGACGAGCACGTACACATGCGTGAACCAGGGCTAACATACAAGGATGACTTCACCCACGGAACCTCCGGCGCAGCAGTCGCTGGCGTAACCACGGTGCTCGAAATGCCAAACACTAAACCGCCTGTGGAGAGCGCCTCCATACTGAGGCAGAAGGCTAAGTTGCTGAGCAGTAAGGCGTACGTGGACTTCGGTCTCTATGGGGTCATACATAACGCTAACGTCCATGAGTTCGAGGATATCGTAGCGGAAGGAGCTGTTGGATTCAAGGTGTTTCTAGGCCCGACCACCGGGAACATACCACCCCCGGATGACGGCTCACTCTACGAAGCCCTAACCAAGTCAGCCAAGCTGGGTGTGCCGCTAGCGTTCCACGCGGAGAACGCCGACCTAGTAAGGTACTTCACCGAGAAGGTCAAGGCGTCCGGCAGGGACGACCCGGCAGCGCATGAAGCTGCAAGGCCCCCAATATGTGAGGAGGAATCGATAAACAAGCTAATACTCCTATCCAAGAGGACCGGTGGGAAAGTACACATAGTCCACATGGCGGCTAAGGAAGGCGTCGAGCTACTCAGGGCTGCGAGGACCGAAGGCCTGAACGTCACGGGCGAAACCTGCCCTCACTACCTCCTCCTTAACTCCAGCGACTACCTTAAGTACGGGGCAGCAATCAAGGTGAACCCACCGATAAGGAGTAAGGAACACCAGGAAGCACTATGGAAGGCAGTGCTGGACGGAACCATAAGCACCCTAGGCTCGGACCACGCCCCACATGCGGAGCACGAGAAACGCGGTAACGTGTGGGAATGCGCGGCCGGCTTCACAGGCGTGCAGACATTCCTCCCACTAATGATTCACCAAGCACTAACAGGTAAGCTACCCCTGCAGAAGATACCTGAGCTAATGAGTGAAGCACCAGCAAAGCTCTTCAGAATATGGCCCAAGAAAGGCGCATTAAGCGTGGGGTCCGACGGGGACGTAGTAATAATCGACCCGAACGGGGAAACAATAATTACTAAGGAGTGGTTAAGGGCTAAGTACCCGATAAGCCCATTCATCGGGTGGAGGCTTAAGGGAGCCGTCAAATACACCGTACTGCGCGGCATGATCATAGCCAAGGACTATGAGCTAATCACGGATAGGCCCAAGGGTGTGTGGATTAAACCATTAGGTAAACACTAATGTTAACCACACGCCCCCAAAGTTGTATGCGTCAAACTTAACCTAAACAATTTTCGCCAAATTTAAGATTGTTCCCAAGAAAAATTTAGCAAACTGATGCTATGTAATGATAGTTTGTTTAAAGCCCTGTGAATTCTTATCATACAGCGAGGGGAATCCTATATAAATGCTTTACCTATTAATGTAGTCAGTTACGAGGATCTTTCCGTGACCTCTTGAAAATAAATTAACGTGATTAACGAAAAATCAGAAAAATTTATTTCTTTCAGTTAAACACAGTTACGCGTGGTGTTGCCTTGAGATTAGTCTCAAGAAAAGCAATATCAAAAACCGCATCCGCCGCCATAATTGTGATAATAATAATCGCGATAATAGCCGGGGGACTGGCTTGGTGGCAGACCCAGCAGAAAGCCCCAACGACCACGTCATCGGCATCACCGACCTCAACCACTAAGACCTCCACCACATCCTCCGCCACAGCAACTACCCCTAAGATCAGCGTTATTAAGATAGGGCTGGTGGAGCCCTTAACGGGTAAGTACGCGGTTTTCGGCCTCGAGGCGAAAGAAGCTGCGCAGCTAATCGTCAACATAATCAATAACGAACTAGGAGGGATAAAATCGCTTGGTGGTGCTAAGATTCAGTTAGTTGTTCAGGACGCTGGTGAGACACCTGATGACGCTAGGCTAGCGGCCGAGAAGCTGATAACTCAGTACCACCCCACAATAATTATTGGGGCCTATATCAGCAGGTTAACGGCCGCGGTCGCTCAGGTGACGGAGCAGAACCACGTCATACTCTTTATGGACGGCTTAGTTGACTCGTTAACCCAACATGGGTGGAAGTACGTTTTCAGGGTTGCCCCTAAAGCTAGCGCGCACGGTAAGTCGGCCGTAGACTTCGTGCTGGACATGGCTAAGAAGAAAGGCCTCAAGATAAAAACCGCTGTAGTCCTCCATGAGGACTCAATCTTCGGCACCTACACCGCGGAGGGTGCGGTACTCGAGTTAAGAAAGAACGGTGTTGAGGTTCTGGACGACATATCATATCCCGATTCGATAACTGACTTCAGTTCAATAATCAACAAGGTTAAGGCAGATAACCCTGACATCATAATAACTATCCCGTACTTCCACGACGGCGTCCTATTCGCTAAGGCTGTTCAGGCTGCCAACATCCATCCAATGTTCATAGCTGGTGCTGGTGCCTGCGGCTACACCGACCCGGACTCGATCAAGGCTGCTGGTAAGGCAGTACTATGGTACACCAATACCTATAGCTATAACCCGTACAGACCCACTAAGTGGAACCAGAAGATCGTTAAGATGTTTGAAGAGAAGTATCATAAGCTACCGACGGAGGCTGCTGGCATAATGTTCTACACCATGATGACGATCTATGAGGCCCTCGAGAAGGCTGGGCAGATGTACCCCAGCAACCCGCTCAATGCGGACAACCTGAGGAAGGTATTACTCTCGCTCGACCTGACCGACAACAATAGCATAGCGGCGCAGCTATACCCGACAGGCCACATTAAGTTCGCACCTAACGGTGACAACCTGTACGCTGGAACCGCCGTCCTTCAAGTGCAGATGATTAATGGCAAGGAAGTTCCTGTCCTAGTATGGCCTGAACCCCAGCCAGGCGTGCATCCAGTATTCCCGAGGCCGGACTGGCATGGCTCGGGTAGTGGGTAGTTCGGTTAAATCATCTATGTTTTTAAGTAATAGACTAAGCTGTTCTTCCCTTTTTAAGAGTTCCTCAAGATATAGGTTCACGCGTAATCCCGGAAAATGTGGCTGTATGATGTGGTAATAGGTGTGAGGAGGTGGTAGGAAATGATTGAACCAATAGTAGTGGTGTCGAACATAATAGATGGATTACTAATGGGGTTACTGTACTCCCTCGTGGCTTTAGGCCTATCCCTAATCTTCGGGTTGATGGACATCATTAACTTCGCTCACGGAGACTTCGTCATGATTGGTGCTTACCTAGCTTGGATACTGGCCATGAACTTCATGGTTGACCCGTCGGTAACCGCGTTAATTACCGTCCCGCTGTTCTTCGTAATAGGGCTAGCAGTGTATAAAGCCGTGATAGAGCCGATCCTCGGTGCCGAGCCACTAATACAGATAGCCGTTACAGTGGGTCTTGGCTTCGTGCTTCAAAACATAGCGCTCGCGATATTCCACGCTGAACCCAGATCTTACCCAGCGCCAGCCCTGAACTTCGGTATCAACGTGGGCCCAATAACGCTGACTGCAGCCAAGCTCGTCGCCGCCGCAGTAAGCCTAGCGTCACTACTACTTATACATTACATGTTAACGAGAACCAAGTTCGGTCTAGCAATTAGGGCGACGTCAGCCAATAGAATGGTGGCTCCCTTAATGGGGATTAACGTCGGCAAGGTGTACGCTGTCGTCTTCGGCCTGGGGATAGCATTAACTGCCTTAGGGGCAGCTCTCTACATGTCGTGGGGACAAGTCAACCCGTACTTGGGTGCCTCATTCAGCCTGCTCTCATGGGTCATCGTGGCCATGGGCGGCTTAGGAGGTGTGGTGGGTGTGCTGGCCTCCGGCCTGATAGTTGGTGTCCTAGAGGCGTTAGGAAGCACCTTCATAACGCCCAGCGCGAGAATGGCGGTGGTGTACCTAGCGTTCTTCCTGCTGCTCTGGTTTAGGCCCAGAGGACTCTTTGCAAGGAGGTGATGAGGCGATGGGTCTAGGAACCAGAAGGAACTTAATAGTGCTAGCCATAATAGTGGCCGTACTGGCGATCATCCCCTTTGCCCTGGGCTTTAACCAGTACTACATACTCCTCGCTGCCACTTCACTAATATTTGCAGTATTCGTGATAGCATGGAACATCATAGGTGGGTATGCTGGGCAACTGGATCTGGCTCCTATGGCGTACATAGGCGTTGGAGGTATAGTTACGGCGGAGCTCCTGAAGTACTATGGCATAACGCCGTGGGTGGGGATGTTCATCGGGGCCGGCGCCTCGATGGCCTTGGCGGCCGCCGTGGGGTACCCAACCTTCAGGTTCGGAATTAAGGAGGTCTGGTACGCGTTACTGACCGCCTCCCTAGTGGTGATACTAAACAACATAACGCACTTACCGCAAGTGCTTGGCTCTTTCGACCATTACCTTCCAGCGAAGACTGGCTGGTACTACCTAATCTTCTACAGGTACCAGAACATATACTACGTCATACTAGGCCTCTTCGTAGCTACGGTGCTGATAAACCTCCTAATAAGTAACTCAAAGACAGGGTACTACCTAAGGGCTATTAGGGAGGACGAGCTCGCGGCCGAGGCCCTAGGCATTGACGTGAGGAAATACAAGCTCAAAGCACTCCTAACGTATGCCGGCATACTAGGCTTCACCGGATACCTCTACATAGTGCTTCAAGGAACATACTCATACCAAACATTCAACTCCCCCACATCCCTGTCAATAGCTATAATGGGTATCGTGGGGGGCTTAGGATCTATAGCTGGTGCATTCACCTCGGCAATGTTTCTGAAGACCGTGGAGGAATACTTGAGAGGCACGATAGGGGCAACGATACCTGGACTGTACCTACTAATCTACGGGATACTACTCATAATCGTCGGCATATTCAAGCCTGAAGGCATAGCCGCACTCTTCAACTGGGTCAAGAAGAAAGTAGGTTTCGAGAATAGGGGGATGTGAGGAATGGCGGAACCCATACTTCAGGTTAGGAACCTCGTTAAAAGGTTCGGCGGCGTAGTGGCCGTAAACAACATTAGCTTCGAGGTGCGTGAGGGTGAGATAATGGGTCTGATAGGGCCTAACGGCGCGGGCAAGACAACGACGTTTAACTGCATAACGGGGATATACACGCCCGACGAAGGCAGAATATACTTCATGGGCGAGGACATAACGGGGTTACCGCCCCACAAGATAGCGCTTAAGGGCATAGCTAGGACATGGCAGAAGACAAGGCCCTTCAAGAAGATGACCGTGCTAGAGGCTGTCGCGGTGGGCGCGTTACTGAGGACAAGTAATGTCGACAAAGCTATGAGGAAGGCTGAGGAGATCCTTAAATTCATTGGGTTCCCTGAGGAAAAGATAAACGCCTTAGGCAAGGACATAACCCTAATGGATCACAAGATGGTTGACTTAGCGAGGGCTATAGCGACGGAACCCAAGCTACTCCTACTGGACGAGGTCGCCGCTGGCCTCAGGCCTCACGAGATGGACAGGCTCGCAGACGTCCTGAGGAAGATAAACTCCGAGAAAAGAATAACGATGATAGTGGTAGAGCACGTGATGAGGTTCGTGATGGGGTTGAGCGAAAGGATCGTCGTGATGCATGAGGGACAGAAGATCGCTGAGGGCCGCCCAGAGGAAATAGCGAATAACCCGAAGGTGATTGAAGCCTACCTGGGCACGAAGCCCGTATGAGGGGAGGTGATCACGCGTGTGCGCATCCATGCTTGAATTAAAAGGAATCCACGCAGGCTACGGGGAATTCCGCGTGCTTCACGACGTCAACATGCACGTGGATAAGGGCGAGATAGTGGCGTTGATAGGGCCTAACGGCGCGGGCAAGACAACAACGCTCAGAACAGCGCTCGGAATGACGACCCTCTACGAAGGTAAGGTGTTCTTCAAGGGCGAGGACATAACGAAGGTACCCACGCACAAGAGGGTTGAGAAGGGAATAGCGATGGTGCCGGAGGGCAGAGGAATATTCACACCGCTAACAGTGTATGAGAACCTCCTCGCAGGTGCCTACACGAAGAGGGCTGAGGAGAAGCTACAGGACTCACTAGAATTCGTCTTCACCCTCTTCCCAAGGCTTAAGGAGAGGAAGAACCAGATAGCCGGGACACTATCTGGCGGTGAGGCCCAGATGCTCGCCATAGCGAGGGCACTCATGTCGAGGCCAGAACTGCTCCTCCTTGACGAGCCCAGCTTAGGCCTAGCCCCCAAGATAGTGCTTGAGGTGTTCGATGTCATCAAGAGGCTCAGGGAGGAGGGCGTGACGATATTAATAGTTGAGCAGCACGTCAAGAATTCCTTAGAGACAGCCGACAGAGCATACGTCATGGAGACAGGCAGGATAGTGCTTGAGGGTGAGGCGAGGTCCCTGCTTAAGGACGAGAGGTTGAAGAAAGCGTACCTGGTGATATAGGGGGCCTTAAGCACAGGTAACTACGCAGTTTTCCTTCTTCGGCTTAACGATTCATTATCTTCACTCACCGTGAAGCTTCGCCGTATTCCTCAGTAACTCAGTAGCCTCAGAAAGCATTGACGCCGCACCCTCCATCTCCTCGGCCTTAACGCCTAATCCGCTAGCGCTGATCTTATCGAGTAGCGCCACGCCCTCTAATGTCGATATCGCTGGCTCTATGAAGCTCCTCAAAACACCCGCGTACACGTGCGGGTAGTCCCTCTCCAGCACGTCCCTAACAAACTTAACCTTCCTTAACGCCTTCCTAGCCGAGTCTATTGCTGACTTAACGTACATGTTTGCCATTGAGTCACTTGAGAGGGGGAAGCCCGTTAACGCGGTCTGAATGAGTAGCCTATCTACGGCGCCCTTACGCGACTCCCTAAGCACGTTCTCCGCCACACGTAACTTCATAGCGGACAGCCTAGCATGCCTTACGGCACCCTCCAACTCGCCAGCTAAGTCACCTAACCTGCGTCTACCGAAGAACCTACTGAGCCACGGACTCAAGAACCCTCTACCATAAGGAGTCATTCCTTCAAGGATAATAACGATCGCCCTCAACGCAATGCCTAAAAAGCTGAAGCAACGCTGAAGCAGCAAGTAAAGCGCTTAAGCGCGACTCACTCAGCGCTCCTAGGGCAGAGCGGGTCGGGGGAGTGCGGGTTCCTTCTGAGTATGTGTGATCGGGCGAAGCACCCGCCCCTACACTCACTGGCGATGGGGCATGAGGCGCAGGGCTCCACGCTGGGGGGTCTCGACACGGACTTAATTACTGGGTGACTCATTAACTTCGCCCACGCACCCCTAACACCGTCCTCAACGATGTGTGCGGCCGTCACGTTCATCACGTCGCAAAGCACTACCCTACCGGAGGGCGTGACGTCCATAACTCCCCAGTCCCTGCAGTTCGCTGTCCTAAGCCACAGCGACTTACTAACCACCCTTAGGAAGGGCGTGCACCACACATCAACAACCACGCCAAGCTCCTCCGCAACCCTCTCAACAGCCCTCAACGCAGCAACATAGTGCCTGCTACTGACGTAGGAGTGTATCCTCAACGCCGTCCCCGCAGGCATCGCAGGGATTATGGACACCGACTCAGCCCCCAACTCTATTGCTTTCTCGATAGCCTCACCAACGTACCTCCAGTTAAGCTCAGACACCGACACGTTAACGTGGAAGGGGACGCCGGCCTCCCTTAACACCTTAACCCCACGCATTAACGCGTCCCAGGAACCCTCACCACGGGTCAACTCGTGAATGTCCTTCGACGGACCATCAAGGCTCGTGAACACCTTAACCCCCAAAGCACTCAACTCCATAGCAACCCCCTCATTAAGTAGGGTTGCGTTAGTGAAGATGCTTGCCTCCAGCCCAAGATCCGCGGCCTCCCTAAGAATCACGAGCATGTCTTTCCTGAGAAGAGGCTCACCACCAGTGAAGTGAACGTGCCCAACACCTGCGTCCGCAGCCTCCCGAAGAACCGCTACCACCGTGTTCGTAGGTAATTCGTCCTCACCCCTATACGGTGTTGCGTAGCAATGCTTACATGCCAAGTTACACTTACCCATCACTATCCAGATAATGGTCTCTAATTCCTCCCCACTCATGAAGGACCCCTCCGTGCACGCCACACACATTAACGCTTAACCCTTAGTTAAGGCTTAAGCCCAGCGCAACCTCCAAAACACTCTAGGCGCGGGTACCCTAATATTAATGCGGGTGCTTAAGGCGGGATGCCACGTAAGCTATTAGGGAGGACGTCATCAGGTATAGCATGACGGGCTTCCTCAGCACCTCCAGACCCTTCACTAGTTTGCCGCCCTTAATCACGTATTCCCTGCTTAACCTGCCGTGGACTAAGTGGTTGCGGAGGTCTCTTAGCTTGGCTGGGCGTTCGATAACGTAGTGAGTCACTAGGTCAGCGTTCCCTGCCTTAACCTCCTCAAGCACGCCGGAGATTGCTTGAGTTACTTCCTCATCACCTCTCTTCCTAGCCTCCCTTAACGCTGCTCTCAACTCACCCCTAATCTGCTTAAGCTCGCGCGCTAGCTTGGATTCGTCGCCCGCAATGATGCTTAAGTACGCCTTAAGAATGCGGGACTCGAAGGCCTTAACTAACCTGCCGGTAGGGTCGGCCGAGGCTAGGGAGTCGTGGATTTCCTTGCGAACCTCAATGATCCTCAACTCACGGAGTTCCTTAAGGACGTCCCCAGCCTTACGCGCTGCCTTCACGCCCCTTAACGCAGGCTTCACTAACTTCATTCCCTCCTCGAAAGCATCGCTTAAGTTAACGCTCATGATGGATCTCCCTTCATTCCCGAGGGACTCCACGTAGTTGAAGAGGTTGATTAATGCGGACGGGTACCTGAGCCTGTAGAAGTCCGCTAGGCAGGAGTGGAGGAAGCCTTCCCTACCTCCCTCAACGCTTCCCAGTAACTCCGCCACCACGTCCAGCACGGCGCCGTGATTCATGAAGAGGCTGGCAACAAAGGATAGGGCTAGCGAGGCGTAAAGGTAGGAGAACCCTATCCCTAACCCTAGGTACGGCCTCTCACCCGGCTTCAGATTAGGTATCAGTATAACTACGATGGATAGAGTGAGGGCGAAGAATGTTAGGAACTGCGTGAATAGGGGCTCGTCCCCTCCCTTACTGACCTCGGTCGAGGCGGTCATTGCTAACACCTTATGGAATAGTAGGGAGTCGTACGCAAGTATGAGGGCGGCGAGGAACGCGGAAAGCCCTATGATTAAGGCGGGCTCCAACACTAACCCCGTCGAGTGAGGTGTTACCGAAACATACAGGAAGGCACTAAGCACTAACGCTGTGACGCAGGCAACCCTAAGCAACCACTTAGCCCTAACAAACCTGAGACCCAACGTCCTAGTAGCCACGCCAGCACTTATGGACCACGCTAAACCCGCTATGAAGGCTAGCACGGTGTACAGCACCCACGCAGGCATCATGGGCACGGACCTAACCCTGAGTAACGTAACGTCACTAACAACGCTAGCAAGAAGGTAAGTGGATACGATACCCACGAACACGTGCCTCCTCCCACCAATCAAGTACTGAACAACGACGTACGCAACAACAACGCCCATCACGTAAGCAGCTACGGGGCTCTCAAGCAAGTACACGTAAATACCTAAAGCCACCAAGGCAGGCGCATACAGCAGGACAAACAGTGAATGCGTCCTCAGTAACTCCTTATCCACACTAAGCACACCACCACGATTAGGTAAGCGCGGAATTTAAGTAAGGTGATGGGGGAATCAGCCACTAAACATTTTCTCGAAATTTAAAACCTAAGGTGACGGTATCAAGGTGATGCTAAAGGTAATGCTATTAGGTTAAATAATACCTGTCATTACGGGGAACTTACTTGGTTACAGCATCCGACGTCGCTGTGGTGCTCCCTAAAAGCGTTGTGGATAAGCTGAAGAAGGAAGCTGAAAAGGCGGGACTTAGGCTTGAGGAGTATGTTCTTGACTTAGTTCTACGTGATTTTGATCCTAGGGAAAGGGCCGAGGAGTATGTTAAGGTTGCTGAGAACCTCCTGGAGCAGGCTAAGGATGAATTAGAGAAAGGGGAGGTTAGGCAAGCTGCTGAGAAGTTGTGGGGTGCTGCAGCCCTCGCTGTTAAGGCTTACGCTGAGTTCCTAGAAGGTAGAAGACCTGCAAGTCACGGTGAATTATGGGAGTACGCGAGAAAAATGGCGAGGGAAATGGGGTTGTGGGTTCGTGAAGCATGGATGTACGCGAATGGCATGCACGTATGCTTTTACGAAGGATGGTGTGGTGAGGAAGATGTTGAAGATTCCCTTAATAGAATAAGGACTTTAGTAAGAAAGGTGAAGGAGAACATCGTAGGTAAGGAGTAACCTTAGCTACGATGACGCGAATAATTAAAAACATCCCCTATTACGGGAAAGGCTGTTGACTCCCTAGCATATTAGGCTTTCGGTGTAGGCATGTCGCGGATATGTACGTCGAGTTGCGGGTAGGGTATCTCTATGCCTGCTTTCCTGAACTCCTCGTATATGCCTCTTATTAGGTCGGCCTTGACGGTGCCGTAGTCCTCCTTCCTAGCCCATGCCCTAATCTGAAGGTTAATGCTTGAGTCCTTTAGCTGCGTCACGACGACCGCGGGCTCCGGGTCGTCAAGCACCTTCGGGTGAGCCTTGAGTATACCCATAGTGACGTCGATCGCCTTGCTTAGGTCGGTGCCGTAAGCGACGTCAATGTCCAGCGTAACCCTCCTTGTCAGTTCCCTAGAGTAATTAACTACTGGCGCACCCCACACCTTCTTGTTAGGTATGGTGATTACCACGTTGTCGAAGGTCTTGAGGGTGGTCGTCATTAAGCCAATACCGTCAATTATTCCGGAGTACCCGCTCACCTCAACGTACTCGCCCTTATCGAAGGGCCTCGTCACGGCTAGCCAAACACCAGCCGCCATGTTCGCCCACGTGTCCTGGAGGCCGAAGCCCAGGATCAAGCCTATGATCGCTGATAGACCTAACCCAACGGTGCTCGTGTCAACACCTATTACCGGGAGCGCGGTTATGACTACCACAATATACCCTAACCCACGCGTAATGCTCGTCAGCAACCCCGTAACTAGGGGCGGGGCACCTATTCTATCCAAAGACCTCTTAACGAGCCTCGCCACCACCTTAACTGCTAGCACACCAACAAGCAGTATCGCTAAGAATAGTACCAGCTGGTATACGCTGAACCCAACGGCAGGTAGCGGGGCCGTGAACGCGTTAAGTATTGACTCCATCTAACACACCACCTAAAGCAATGAAGTAACGTACTGAAGTATTTAAGTACAACTAACCTTAAAGCCACAAACCAATTAACGCACCCTAAATCCTGTGACCGATATTCCTAAACCCTTTTAGTGAGGCATTCCTGTTGGTCCGTGCTTTAAGTAATGCTCTGGGTTCTTTTCAAATTCTTTCTTACAGTGCCGACTGCAGAAGTAGTATATTACTCCTCTATAGACGAACTTGTATGGGGTTTTAGCAGGATCCACCTCCATACCGCATACGGGATCCCTAGCCATTGACTTCCCCTCTTTATAGTGTCATCCACTCCTAATATTTTTTCACTGGTACGAAAAATTTAGTGGTTGCTGTTAGGGCTTCTGAGGAGGTCTCCACCTCTTTAACGTTAATGCATTACCCGTAACGGTTATGGAGCTTAGCGCCATCGCCACGCCCGCGAACTCAGGCCTAAGAACTAACCCTGTTAGCGGGTATAGGGCTCCAGCCGCTAACGGTATTAACACCACGTTATACAGGAACGCCCAGAATAGATTGAACTTGATTTTCCTTCTAATTGCCTCACTAATCCCTAGCGCCGTGATAACCCCTCTTAAGTCGTCACGGATTAAGAGTATGTCGCCTGCCTCCTTAGCTATGTCTGAGCCTCCACCCATGGCTATGCCAACATCCGCCTGCGTTAGGCTAGGCGCATCGTTTATGCCGTCCCCAACCATCAGCACGGACTCCCCCCTCCTCTGAAGGTCTTTTATAACGTCAACCTTATCTTCTGGAAGAACCTCCGCGATAACCTCATCTATGCCGAGCTTGCGGGCGATTGCCTTCGCAGTAACGTTATCATCTCCCGTGAGCATTATGATCTTGAGTCCCTTCCTCTTCAGGTAGGATACTACGTCCGTGCTGTGCTCCCTTAACGTGTCAGCCACTGCTATGACGCCGGCCAGAACCCCGTTAACGGCGACATACACCACGGTCTTACCCTCATCCCTGAGCTCGTTAACGACCTTAGTCACGGGCGATAGCTCCACGCCGTAGGCCTTCATTAGTTTCTCATTACCCACGATGACACTCTCACCATTAACGCTGGCCACAACGCCTTGCCCGGGTACTGAGTCAAAGCTCTCTGGCTCAGCCTCGTAGTCATCAATGAGTTCATTAGCCTCCCTCACGATGGCTTGAGCTATGGGGTGCTCGCTACGTTTCTCAGCGATGTAGGCTAATCTCAGTAGGTAGTCCTCACTGTAATTATTAACGGCGTACACGTCAGTAACCTTAGGCTCGCCCTTAGTTAGGGTGCCTGTCTTATCGAATACCACGCTTGTGAGCCTAGGTATTTTCTCTAAGACATCCACGTTCTTAACGATAATGCCTAACTCAGCTGCCTTGCCGACCCCCACAACTATTGCTGTAGGTGTGGCTAACCCCAACGCGCAAGGGCAGGCGACCAGCAGTACGGACGCCGTAAACAGTACTGCCAAGTTAAGCGACACACCACCCACGAAGTACCAGTAGGTGAAGGTCAGTACCGCCACGGCAATCACTATCCACGTGAAGTAGCCGGCAACCCTATCAACAAGCCTCTGTATGGGGGGCTTACCCATCTGTGCCTGCCTCACTAGCTTGATGATCTGTGATAAGACTGTCTCCCTCCCAACCCTCGTCGCCACTACCTTCAGGAAACCGCTCCTCAATATGGTTCCAGCGATAACGGGATCTCCCTTCCTCTTGAGGACTGGCATAGGCTCTCCCGTGAGCATTGATTCATTGACGTAGCCCTGACCATCAATAACGATTCCATCGACGGGTACCCTCTCACCAGACCTAATGATTACTACGTCCCTAACCCTAACTTTATCAACCGGAACCTCGATTTCCTTCCCATCCCTGACAACCCTTGCAGCCTTGGCTTGAAGCTCCATGAGTTTACGGACGGCCTCCCCTGTATGTACCTTCATTCTTAACTCTAGGTACTTACCCAGTAGAACAAGCGCCACCACTACGGCTCCGGCCTCAAAGTAGGTCTCCGCTGACTTTATGATGCCTGCCATAACAGCTAAGCTGAACACGTATGAGGTTCCCGTGCCAAGCGATACTAGCGTGTCCATGCCCGCGCTCCTGTTCCTGAGGGCCTTGTAAGCACCTACGAAGAACCTGTGCCCTCCCACAAATATTACTGGGGTTGATAGTGCAAGTCCTATGACGTCCCTATACCCCCAGAAGGGCACGCGGATCCCAAAAGAACCTAGCATCATGTAAGTTACTAGGGGTAGCGATAGTGTCAGGCTTAAGGCAACAACTTTCCTGAGCTTAGCGATTTCTTTCTTGAGCACCTTACTCTCGATATCTTCAACCTCGATTTCACCCTTAACACTGATTACCCTATAGCCTAGGGACTCTATGAATTCCTTAATTCTGTCAGCGCTTATCTGTAGTGGATTGAATGTCACCGACACGCCCTTAGCAACGTGTGAAGCCTTGACGTCGACTACTCCAGGTAATCCCGTAACCTTACCCTCTATAATTACTTCATCATCAACCGAGGAAATGTTCTGTATCGTGATGTACGCCTCCTCCTTGTAGACGTCATAGCCTACGGCCCTGATAGTGTTAACAATGTCTTTTAGCGTAATCTTACTTGGGTCATATTTCACTTCGGCCTCCTCTGTGGCAAAGTTAACTGTTGCATAACTGACTCCTCTAAGCGTTCTCAGCTTCTTCTCTATAGTTATGGCGCAGGAAGCACAATGCATCCCAACTATTTTCAACTTCTCGGTTCTGTTTCTGGACACCCCAAGCTCTCCAACAATATTTTTCGTACGGGTCAAATAAGTTTTGAGTTGTAAAGCCCAAAATACTCACTACGAAAAACTATATGAAGTGCCGTGAGAGACGCTTGGGGTCTCGGACATCTGTTAGCATTCATTGAACTCACTCAATAGTACTTTCGCACACGTCTTGACTTGAGATCAAGAAGCATGCGGGCCTAGCTCCTAGGTTATGAGGAGTTATTATTAGCCCCCAGAAACTCCCTATAGAGAGGGTTGATGGAAGTGACGGCAATAACGTCAATGGGTTTAGTGGTGGAGACGCTGCATAGCGTAGCAAATTACGGTACGGCAGCGACGCCAACGCCAGTGAGCAATGCAGTGAACGCAACCCTTATGGAGGAGGCCTTTAGGAGGGCTGTCGCAGACTTCGTCTCAATGCTTCCCTACATATTCATAGCCTTAGCGATAATCGCGATCTACGTCGGCGTTGCCGTGATACTCTCTAAGCTTGTGCGGAAGTTACTTGTTACGCTGAAGGTGGATGAGCTGCTTAAGCCTCTGTTTAAGGAGGCCTACTTCAGCCTAACGAACCTCGTAGTAGCGTTAATTAATGTCGGAATAGCACTGCTCGCGCTATACTCGATAGTCCTCACACTCTTTCCCGGACAAGTACACACGCTCAACACGGTCCTCAACTACACGGCAAGAGTGGTCAGCGTAGTGTTCCTCATAGTCTTCGTATTCCTGGCATTCAACGCCATAATACTTAGGATAAGGATGGAAGCCAAACTAAGGGGCTTCATATTCCTCCTCTCCTTCTTCATAACCATAGTCCTAATACTCGACATAACAAGCATATCCGACCAAGTCAAAACAGCCCTAGCATGGGGTGTAAGCGTCGGCATAGGCCTATCCATAGGGGTATTCGCCGCTTGGTACTTCTTCCACGACTACCTACAAAGGAGAGAATAAGGTAGGAACGTTATCGAAGACGCCAAGCTTTACCCGGGAATTATAGATTAACTGCCTTGGAGAAAATGCACTAACGTCCCCTCAACTTTCTTATCATTTAGTTCCTCGAAATCCTTATCAAACGTGTAGAAGTGCGGGTACCCCTCGGTTACCGCCGTAGCAAGTATTAACGCATCCACCTCTGGGAGGCCGTACGTCCTCCTGAGATGGGATGCCTTAATACATATACCCTGAGTTAGGGGCACTATCTTGAATAGCTTATGTAAGGCCTTCTTTACGTTAATGAATCTCTCCTCTACACCAAACCTTATGCTGTACATGTGAATCTCATGCATTGATATTATTGATATTGCCTTCAACGAATGTTTCTTAAGCACGTGCCTCGCAACATCAAATCTGCCTTCCTCGCTAAACAGGTACGCTATCAAAATATTTGAATCGTAGAATGTCATTTACCTACCACCAGCTTTCCTCTCTTCGTCAAGCTCCTCGGCTAACCCCCTTAACGTTTGGCCAGGGTTGAGTGAGCCCGCTAATTCATCGATGCTCAAAAACTTCTCAACGATTACTCTCCCGCCTTCATCAATGTAGACCTTAACGAAATCTCCGGGGGAAATGCCTAGTCTTTCACAGACCTCCTTAGGCAGAGTTATCTGCCTTTTCCTCGTGACCTTCACTACGCTCATTGACTCACTACCATAAGAATACTTTGGTACTACCACATAAATGTACTACCTCATTACGGTAGAACCTTGCACTACCTTACCCTTGGGGCCCGCGTGGTGTCTGAAGGGAAATGTTCATAGTTGATTACTGTCACTTTTTGGCGGGGTGTGCGTGGGTTGTGCAGGTTGGTTTCATTTGCTGCTACGGCTGACGGCTTGCCTGAGCTAGCGGCCCTAGTTAAGGCGTTGGCGCGGTCTGCTGCTCGTGACCCCCTGCTTGAGGCGTTGGGTGTTAGGCAGCCGAGTCATGGTGATGGTTGGGGGTTTGCGGTGGCTGTGCTTAAGGGTGGTGCGTGGCGTTTTCACTTCATGAAGTTCGGGAACCCTATCTTCAGGGATTCTGAGGGTTTGCATGGGTTAATGAGGATACTGTCTGATTCTGAGGGTGAGGTGTTTTTAGGCGTTATTCATGCGAGGAGAGCGTCGAAGGGTGAGGCGGTGACTTGGGTTGATGTGCACCCGCATCACGCCATAGTTCGTGACGGCACGGAGATCTACGTCGCGCATAACGGTAGGGTCGATAAGGAGGGTTTGGGGGGACCGTTGAGGAGGGTGGACACGGTTTCGTTAGCGCTTTACTTGGCTAGGAACCCGCCACTTACTGAGGGGTTGAGGAAGGTGGTAGGGTCTGGCTACGTTGAGAGCGCGTTAAGCCTAGGTATACTGATTGCGGGGCTCGGCGGCGCCGTTAGGGTGGCTTCACTGAACTACGTGTCCCCTAAGGTGAGGGATGAGGCTAGGAGGAAGTACTACGCTATGCACTTGCTTGAGGGAGGGAAGTACTTCGTCGCTACGGCTTCTTCAACGACCGCCTCATTCTTTGAGGAGAGTGTCGGGATTAAGGCGCGGGAATTAAGTAACGGTGAGTTAGTGTTTATGGAGGCGGGTCCTGAGGGAGTGAGTTACTTGAGGGAAAAACTTGTTGAGGGTTGATTTTTCAGTCGGGGTATATCTTCCTTAACGCGTCCTCAGTAGCCTTTAGTGTCGCTGGCGCGGTGGGTGGTGGGGTTAGGAAGGGGTGCGTCCCTATCTGCAGGTTCATGTACTGGGCGGCAGTGAAGCCTGCTTCAATGGCGAAGCCTATGAGGTTAATCATCTCGCCGATGGTGAAGCCACCCGCTAATTGCCCGCCTAGGAAGAACCCTCCGTGCCTAGTGAATATGAGCTTAGCCCGGACCTCATGGGCGCCTGGTAGGGCCCCGGGGTGCTTGTCCAGCACCTTACTAGTACCCACGACGTAGTCGAAGCCCTCCCGCTTAGCCACCCTCTCTATTAAGCCGGCCGCGCCTAGGGCTAAGTCACCCACCTTCGTGGCGAATATGCCTACGGTGCCACGCATCTGTCTAAACGACGTTATCTTGTATAGGTTCGCCCCAGCTACCCTCGCCTCGGCAGTAGCTACTGAGGCAAGCATGACTGACTTAGGCTTCCTCGTGAAGAAGTCCCTCTTCTCAGCGCAGTCACCGACAGCGAAGACATCTGGGTGCGAGGTCCTGAGGTACTCGTCCACCTCAACGCCGTACCTACTCACCTTAAGGCCGGCCTTCTCAGCTAACTCGGTGTTGGGCTTAGCGCCGGTGGCGAGTATGACTACATCGCTCTTAATCCTCTCACCGTTCTCGAGCACGACGGCCTCCACCTCTTCCTTACCCTCGATCCTCACGACCTTAGTCCCGGTTCTTAGCTCAACGCCTAACTCCCTCAACTTAGCCTCCGCGAGCTCGCAGAACTCGTCGTCAAAGGACAGTGCCAGTATGTGGGGCAGTAGCTCAATTAACGTTACCTTGTAGCCAGCGCTCGCCAGGTCGTCGGCGAACTCAACACCTATGAACCCGCCCCCTATGATCGTTATCCGCTCACTCCCCTGGATCGCCTTAAGCATTGCCTTAAGGTGCTCCGGATCCTTACGGACGGGGAACACGTTCCTTAACTCAACACCCTTGATAGGCGGTATGGAGGGTTTCGAGCCCGTGGCCAGGACTAACTTATCGAAGAGTATCTCCTCGTCGCCACGTAGTCTTGCTTTCTTGGACTTCAGGTCCAGGTCAATTACCTCATCAACCACGATGTTAACGCCTTTCTTCTTGAGGCCCTCATCGCTTATCCTGTCTTTCTCAACGCTCTTTAAGGTCCCGAAGATGTAGGGTATCCCGCAGGGGACGACGACGTACTTCTCCCTCCTGACGATTGTTACCTCCTTACCCGGGTACCTCTGCTTAGCTGTTAAGGCAGTTACTATCCCGGAGGGGCCTCCCCCAATTACGAGTATGTTCGTTTTCAAATGTAAAACCCTGTAAATATTGATTATTGAGTAATATCTGTTAGTTAAACATAAGTACACACGTGCCCCGAAGCGCTGAAGGTGAAGTAATAAGGTAGCGTGCTTACCTCGTTAAGATAACTAGGTAGTAGAGCGTCTTGTAAATTATGAAGAGGATCGCTAACACCGCAACTAGTGCGGCGGTCTTCAGCGCTGCCTTAACGCTGCTCTCAGCCGCCATCATGACATAGTTGTAGCTAACGACGCTGGAGTGGTAGAGGATCCTAGCGTATAGGCGGACGTGTGAGGGAGGTATGACGGCTAACTCCTTAAGCGTCGTTAGCCCCACGACTAACGCGCCCACGGAGAAGGCGGTGGCCGCGGCGAACACTAACGCCGTATTGAATACTAGGGCGTACCCAGCTAAGCTAGCTACCGTGAGTGAGAGGGCGTAAGCGCTGGTTAGGAGCGTCGCCGCCCTAATCACGCCGAGGTGCTTAACAACTCTTGAGTACGCGAAGCTTGTGAAGAGGTTAGCGCCCACTAGGGAGAACCCGTAGAGCACTGCGATACCTACCTGCGCTAAGGGGTAGGGAGTTAGGTAAACGAGTATTGGGACTGACGCCAGCAGTAGGAAGGCGTACCTGTAGGTCCTGAAGCTCCTCTCAGCCCAGAACCAGCTAGCAAATATGTTGGTTAGAGTCTGCATGAACCCGATCATGGCTGCGAGGTAGTCGGGGGCGCCGAGGTCCCTCATGACGTGCGGTACCCACGCAATGCTGAGTAAGCTGGTTGATGAGAGCACCATCACGAAGAGTATGTACGTGTTGCTGGCCTCAGCCTCAACCTCCTCCTCACCCCTCACGACGGCTTCCTCAGCCCTCACAACGATGCTCCTGATCGGGGCCGCGCCCACGAGGAGCAGTGACACCAAGCTAACGGCGAAGGCCGCGATGTATAGGGTCACGTACTTCCACACACCCTCCCCGAACGCCAGCACGGTCACGGTTAAGCCCTGACCAAGCACTGCGGCCGCGCTCGACAGCATGACCCTGTAAGCCATTAACCTCCTGTACCTGCGTTCCTCGAAACCCTTGAGGAACGCTGCCGACATGTAGATCCCTGTGGGTATTGTGGAGGCAAACGCCAACCCATACACTAAGGCGGTAGGTACTGCGGGGCCAGCTACCCACGGGATGGAGAACCACAGAGCCCTCTCCACAGCCATGGCAGCAAGCATCCTGCCCTTAAGCGCCGCACCCCTCCTACCCACGTGCCTGTAGAGCGCGACAGCGGCAACCAACCCTAAAGTTCCGGCGAAGGCGTTCAGTAGGAGCAGGTTCCTTAAGTCGTAACCCATGTACACCAGGAAGACCGGGGTAACGCCCCTCGACACCGCCACGTAGAACCCGCCGAAGAACCCCTCCAGCGCAAGCAACGTGAAGGCTAGGTCGGCAGGCTTCCTCCTAACGGCAACCCTCCTCGCGATTCCGACCCTCGGCAGCATCTTTGGCAGAGACCACATACCACTTCACCTCCATCCTTAGCATCACTGTATTCTCCGTGCATACTCATCTCACAGCATGGAACCACTGACCCTTATAAAGCTTGCCCCCATCTCTCTGTGTTGTTTTAAATCGAAACAAGCTTCTATCGTGTGGGACCAGGTATTACTGGGGAACTACTTATACTTAGTTTAAAGAGATTCTTGAGAGCAAGTACTACATATTTAACGGTAAGATGCGATATAAATCTCGGGGAAGGTGTTTTGAAAGTTAGGAAGACTGCGGTGGGCGGGCACTACTACGTCAGGTCCACGAGCGATGAACTCGTGAAGAAGGCGACGCTAGGAGGTGTCGTCCCGGAACTAATGAAGTACTTACTCGCTAAAGGCATTGTTGACGCGGTAATCACTGTTAAGTCAGGCCCCACCCCCCTAGGCGGGAAGCCAGTATTCATAACTAAGCCCGAGGAGGTTGACGAGGTAGTCGGTTCCGTCAGCTACGCCCCCATAAACCTAGCTAAGCTACTCAGGGATTACGTGAGGCCCGGCGAGAAGGTTGCGGTAACCGTGAAGCCATGCGAGGAGAGGGCGGTGAAGTACCTCGTGGACACAGGGAAGCTGAGGAGGGAGGACGTGTTTCTAATAGGGCTTAACTGCGGCGGGCTATTCAACCCATTCCTCCTCACCGAGGCCCTCAGGAAGAGGGAGGTTAACGTCGGCGAGGTGAAGGACATTAAGTTCGAGAAGGACCACCTTGAGGTCGTGCTTAAGGACGGCTCAATCATTAAGGTCAGGTACATGAAGGACGCCGTCAGCAAGGGGTACAGGCCAGCATGCTTAAGGTGCTTGAACCACGTCCCCACATACTCTGATGTCGCGTGCGGTTACTGGGGCCTCCTACCCGGCTACGAAGGCTACACCTACACGATACCGCTGACCGCTTGGGGCGCTGAAGTGCTGAGCAAGATGATTGATGAGGGCCTGCTGGAGGCGGTGGAGGTCCCGCAGGAGGGTAGGGCGTTAAGGAGGGAGGTCGTGTCCTTCATTAACTTCGTGGCTGAGATCTCGCGTGAGGCGCAGTTCGAGGAGCTCGATAAGTCCAACATCGAGGAGATACTCTCCAGGTGCATCATGTGTCTGGAGTGCTGGCACGCCTGCCCGATAAGGAGTGAGAAGGAGGTCCTTATCTGGAGGGAGGAGACCTCACCGGTTATATGGCAGATAAGCGCAGTCACGTACATGTACGACAAGTGCATTGAGTGCGGGTCCTGCGAGGACGTGTGCCCCGTCAACATACCCTTCGCCCTCCTAGTCCAGAGGGTTAGGGCGTTGAGGGACAGGTTGGGGGTGTGAGGAATGAGTGACGCGGCACGTGCTGAGGGTGGTAAGGTCAAGTTAATTCAGGGTGTGTGCCCCTTTTGCGGGGCTGGCTGCGGCTTCTACTTAGTGGTTCGGGACGGGCAGATACTCGGTATTGAGAGGATCTTCGACCACCCGGTGAGTGCGGGTGTGCTATGCCCTAAAGGCATATACTCATGGAAGGTCGTGAACCACCCTGACAGGCTTAGGAAGCCTCTCCTGAGGACGGAGTCCGGCTTCAAGGAGATCGAGTGGGGCGAAGCCATAAGGATACTAACGGAGAGGTTCAAGGAAGCTAAGGCTGCGGGCGACCCCAACAGGATGTACTTCCTATCCTCAGCCAGGTGCACTAACGAGGAGAACTACCTAATGCAGAAGCTCGCTAGGGCTGTGGCGGGCACGAATAACGTTGACCACTGCGCGCGCCTATGCCACTCACCGACCGTGGCGGCGCTGAAGAGTGCGTTAGGGTCGGCGGCGATGACTAACCCCATAAACGACGTCGTGAACGCCAAGACACTCTTCATAATAGGGTACAACCCTGCTGAAACACACCCAGCAATAACTAGGCTCATATCTGAGGCCCGGC
>JALVVU010000155.1 GCA_027023255.1 Desulfurococcales archaeon | reverse complement strand
TGCCGAAGAATGCTTTCACGTCGTCCAGCGCGCCTGACTCCACCATTGCCTTAGCCCCCAGACCCCCTTCCTCGGCTGGCTGGAAGATGAGCTTCACGGTGCCGTTGATCTTCTCCCGCACCTTAGCGAGCACTTTAGCGGCACCAAGCAACATGGCTGTATGCGCGTCATGCCCACAGGCATGCATCTTCCCCGGCACTCGCGACCTGTACGGGACATCGTTCTCCTCCTGAATCGGGAGGGCATCCATGTCCGCGCGGATACCGACGACGGGCCCCTCACCGGGACCCTTGAGAACGCCGATCACGCCCGTCTCAGCAACACGGATGACCTCGATCCCAAGTCCCCTGAGCTCACGCTCCACGATGGAGGAGGTTCTCCTCTCCTCCCACTTGAGCTCCGGGTGCATGTGGAAGTCACGCCTCATCCTAATGATGTACTCGGATAAGCTACGTGAGTACTTCAGAACCTCATCCACTAAACACAAGACCAGCACCCCAAACTTACTGGGGGGACGAGAATTTTAACCTACTACACAACGCAGTGACGGCTCGGAAGCAATGGCTGCCAAGGAAGTTAAGCTCGTGGCGCTCGATCTCGACGGCACGTTATGGGACTGCGAGGACATATCCTTGCTCATCCCTCCATTCCGGAGGGTTAGGGAGGGTATCGAGGACTTCCTTAAGTGGTGCGTGGCTAAGGGACTCATACTAGCTACGCTGAGCTGGAACGACCCAAGGAAGGCTTTGGAGGCTCTGAAAGCACTGGGCCTGCTCAGGTACTTCCGCTACCACGCGGTCGAGTACCACCCAAGGAAGCATGAGATGCTCCTGAAGCTACTCAGGAGATTGCGGGACGAAGGAATTAACGTGAGGCCTGAGGAAGTGGTTTACGTGGATGACCGTGACATACACGTCGATTACATGTTCAAGTACGTTGGGCCGGTTAAGTTCCTGCACTTCGGTGTTGACGTGAGGGACTTCCACGAACTAAGGAAGGTGCTTGAGGAACTCTTAAGTAATTAAGTTAAAGTGAGTTAAGGCAACATACTTAATAGCCGGATGAGGTGTACGCCAGCGCCTGAGGGGCTGCCGTCCGACTATTAGCTCATTTGAGTATCTGGAGTGTTTTGGTAACTATGGAAACTTTTAAATACTTGGAAAACCTTTGTTATTATTGAGGAGGGATGGAGCGGTTATATAGGGTTTCAGAAGTTGCTAGGATGCTTAATGTCTCTACTGTTGCTGTTAGGAAGTGGATTAAGTCTGGTAAATTGAGGGCTAAGAGAATTGGTAAGCTCTGGATGATATCAGAAAGTGAGCTAAAACGTTTTCTAGGAGAGAAATCAAGCGAGATAAGAGCGGTTATCTATGCTCGTGTTAGTTCTCATAAACAGGAGAAAGACGGTAATCTCGATAGGCAAATAGAGAGATTAAGGAATTACTGCTCTGCTAGGGGTTATAAAGTTGTTGATGTCATAACTGATGTTACTAGTGGGTTGAAGGAAAATAGGAGTGGTTTACAGAAGCTCTTCGATATGGTTGAGAGACGTCAGATTGATGTAGTAGTTGTTGAGTTTAGGGATAGACTTACGAGGTTTGGGTTTGATTATCTTAAGAGATACTTTGAATCACATAGTGTTAGAGTCGAAATCGTTGAGGAGACCGAGAAGGGCTACATGGAAGAGCTTATCGAGGACTTCGTTACTATAGTGATTAGTTTTGCTGGTAGGATCTACGGTAAACGTTCACAGAAGTTCAAGAAGATAAAAAAGGTCGTAGAAGAGGTGGCAAAAGACGAATAAGACAATTGAGAAAACAATTAAGTTTAAACTCATACCACTAACAAAAAGCGATAGACAACAGCTATTCTCTCTTCTAAATGACTATACAACCATGATAAGAGAAGCACTAGACATAATCACTAAGAATGATGTTCGTAGCAGGAAGAAAGCCCATGAGCTATGCTATCGTGCTCTAAGAGAGAAGTATCCATATCTTCACAACAAGTTTGTTCAGGAAGCATATAAGAGAGCACTAGCAATGTACCGTAGCTACAGGAAGCTATTGAGTAAATGGAAGCGACTACCAGAGAAGAAGAGAAGAAAGATATCACCACCATCACCGCCTAAAATAGAGGAGAATAAAGCCATAGAGCTACACATAGATACTTACAAGCTTAAGAAAAAGCATGGCTTCTTAGTACTGAGATTATCTAAGGGTAATGGCGTTTACCTAAGATTCCTAATAATGGAATACGAATATGCTAGGAGAGAACTTGAGAACGCCAAAGTAAGTAATTCCAAGATACTGATTGATAGAGATAGTATATATTTGCTCTTAACAATACGTAGAAGTATTGAGGTAATGGAGCATAGAAATAAGCTCGTCATAGATATTAATGAGGATAGTATTGATTGTTTGCTAGTAAACTATGATGAAAAGAAAGCGGTATTGTTCTCAATAAGACACGATATTAGGAAGATACGTGCCAATTATAGGAGGATAAGGAAGGATATACAAGAGAAAGTCGAGAACCCGTATCTACAGAAGAAACTTCTTACCAAGTATGGTTTTCGTGAGAGGAAGCGTGTCGAGGATAGGTTGAAGAAGATAACCACACTACTAGCAGAGATTGCTAGAGAACATAATGCAGACCTTGTACGAGAGAATCTTAGAGATTTAAGGCTGAATTGTGGGAAGAAGAGTAGGCAGTTAAACTATAGATTATCTACGTTTCCGTATCATAGATTTATAGAGTATATCGATTATAAGTTCTATGAGCGAGGATTAAATATAATTGAAGCTGATGCTAGGAAAACATCCATTACTTGCCCAATATGCGGCTATGAGGATAGGAGAAATAGAGTAAATAAGGAGATATTCAAGTGCGGTAGATGTGGCTTTGTTTTTAATGCTCAGTATGTTGCTTGTCTCAACCTATTCTCCCGCCTCAATGACGGCATAGTAGCCATCAGAGGCGGGAGAATAAACCTTATATCCCGTAAGGCGGGCCCGGTGGTACCCGTCAATGTAGCCCCCAATGAACCACCGAACCAAATGAGGTGGCTAAGGGGGAAGCCCGTGCAAGTTCTCAAAGTTTCCGAAATACCCAAAAGATAAAGCACGGGCAACCACGCCAGACCCCACTGACGGCTGTCACCTATAGTTTGTCGCTCCCTAACGGTGTTAATCCAGTATAATTTAATTGTGATTAACATGAAGCCTCTTTATCAGGAAATCACGGGTGATGAGTTAAGGCATAGTGTTAACGCGTCTGCACATGTACGTGAATTTTAAGTTAATTTAATTCTGGATGCCTATTCTTTGAAGTACGGCACGTAGTACTTCAAAAAAGAATTAAATGGTGTTGGGAATGGCCTCAGCAAGCATAACCTATGGTTGGGGAGGCAACATATTGATCATTGACTTAAGCAGGGAGAAGGTGATTAAGAAGCAGCTTGACCCGACCATCGCTAGGATGTACTTGGGTGGTAGGGGTCTTAACTCCTACATGCTGTTTAAGTTAGTGAAGCCTAAGATAGACCCGCTTAGCCCGGACAACGTACTTTGCCTTGCTAATGGTGTCCTCGCAGGCACTGGGCTCCCAATGACGAGTAGGCTTCACGTGAGTGCGTTATCGCCTCTCTCAGGGATCTTGGGTGACGGTAATGCTGGAGGCGAGTTTTCCGCGATACTGAAGCATGCTGGTTACGATCAGATCGTCGTTACTGGCAGGGCGAGCAAGCCTAAGTACGTGTGGATCGAGGACGACCACGTCGAGATTAGAGACGCGTCAGACATCTGGGGCATGACGACCAGCGAGATGACTGACTGGTTAAGGGACGTGCACGGCGATGACATAGGTGTCGCGGGAATAGGTCCCGCTGGAGAGCACCTGGTGAGGTTCGCTTCCACAATGGTCGATAAGTACCACTCAGCCGCTAGGGGCACTGGCGCTGTGTGGGGTTCCAAGAACCTCAAAGCAATAGCTGTTAGGGGAACTAAGGGCGTTGAGGTGGCTGACCCCGAGAAGTTCTTCGAGCTAGCTAAGGAGGACGAGGAGTACTTCAAGAAGAACGAGTTTGTTAAGAAGGTCTACTCAACCATCGGAACCCATTACGGCCTGCTGAACTGGTATCCAGGATGGAAGTACTTCGAGAAGTACTTAGGGCCTGAGGAGCTCCCTAAGGGTGTCAGGCCGGAGGACTTAGCTAGGTATGAGGTCGGTAGGACGCAGTGCTTTAGCTGTCCGGTCGCGTGTAAGGACGTCTACAAGCTACCCAGCACCGGCGAGATCGGGACCTCCAGCGAGTTCGAGTCAATATACGCGTTAGGGTGCAATAACTGCATTACCGACACGGAAGCCGTTCTCAGAATGGAGCACATGGCTGACGAGTACGGAATGGACGTCATAACGCTCGGCGACACGTTAGCCATGGCTAGGTTCCTTTACGAGAAGGGAATCATAACTGAGGAGGACACGGGAGGGATCCCGCTGAAGTGGGGTGACGCGGAGAACCAGATCGAGCTAATCCGTATGATAGCGTACAGGGAGGGCTTCGGCAATAAGTTAGCCGAGGGCTACAGGAACTTCGCTAAGCTCATCGGTGAGGAAGCCCTTAAGTACAGCTACGACGTGAAGGGCTTAAGCAGGGGTTGGTACCACGTCGACTTCATGAACGGCATATTCACGCTAGCCCACGCCACCTCAACGAGGGGCGCCGACCACCTGAGGGGTAGGTCGTGGGCCTACTGGGAGAACGACAGGAACATGGACCCCGAACTACCTCTCAAGATGCTTAAGAATGGGTTACCTGACTACAGGAAGGACCCTGTGGGTGCGTTAATAGTTAGTGAGCGCGCATGCACGCTCGCCGACTCCTTCGGCAGGTGCAAGGGATCCATTAACTCGTGGCCTCAGGCAGTCCCGCTGGTGTGGAAGTACCCGCTATTCAAGGGAGCCGCGATGCTCGTGACCGCCGCGACCGGCGTGAAGTTCACTGAGGAGGACCTGATCAACGCGGCCGACAGGATCTACTTAACGGAGATGGCGTTCAACGTGAAGCAGGGCATTAAGAAGAAGCACTACGCCGTGCCGTTCCCGCCGGAGATCATCAACACGCCGAAGGTGCAGGAGGAGTTAAGGAGGCACTGGCAGATGGTTGACGAGTACTTAAGGAGGAGAGGATGCGACGTGGAGACCGCGTACCCGAAGAGGGAAACCCTAGAGAGGCTCGGTATAGGGTTCGTGGCTGACGAGATCGAGGGTAAGGAGTTCCCTGAGTGGGACGGGCCGCCCTTATGGCCCCTAGATAAGTACCCGAGCAGGAGGTGATCGTGAATGGCTCAGAGGTACGTCCTCGCGGTTAACTACGAGAACTGCACTGGCTGCCACCTGTGTGAGCTAGCATGCTCCTTCACTCACCACAAGGTCTTCAACCCCTACCTATCGAGGATAACGATAATCACTAAGCCTGAGGTGCAGACCTCAGTCCCCCTGTACTGTCTGCAGTGTCAGGACGCCGCGTGCGCGCGTGTGTGTCCCGCCAACGCCATATACTTCGATGAGAGCGTGGGTGCCTACCTAATAGATTACGGGAAGTGCATTGGTTGCAGGGAATGCGCTTACGCATGCCCCTTCGGCGCGATAAACTTCGACAAGGATGGCAAGCCAATAAAGTGTGACTTATGTGGCGGCGACCCAGAGTGCGTTAAGGTCTGCCCACATGAAGCCATACTGTATGGGCCGGAGAACGTCGTGTTAAGGAAAATCAAGAAGGCTAAGGCGGTGGGCGTGGTCTACGAGATCTACGGGAAGAAGGCGACCGAGCCTAAGGGGGACGAGGTAGAGAAGGCGGAGGAAGCCGTTAAGACAATATACAGGATCTGGGAGGAGCGCAAGAAGCTCAACATCTAGCGTTTTTCCCCTCTCCAACCACCCACCAATGTACCTAGTGTCTGAGAGGCGTTCCCTCTTGCGGGCCGTAACCCACGCACTACCGCCTTATTTAAGGCAGGCTCAATTACTGTGGGAGCGTGCTGAGCGGTGAAGTACTTACTCCACGTGATCCCCGAGAAATGCGATGGGTGCATGGAATGCGTTTACGCATGCTCCATCGCGAAGCGCGGGACGCCCGACCCGCTTAAGGCGTTGATCAGGGTTGAGCGCGTTACTAGTGGGTGGGACATCATTGTCTGCAGGCACTGCGACCCGGCGCCATGCATTGATGTGTGCGAGTTCAACGCCTTGAGGGTTGATGAATCAACGGGTGCGGTAGTACTCAACCGCGAGTTATGCACCACATGCAAGGCATGCATGTCTGTCTGCCCATTCGAGGGGGTGTGGGAAGGGTGTGGTGGCGCCGTACTTAAGTGTGACTTATGTGGCGGTGACCCAGCATGCGTGAAGGCCTGCAGGAAAGGCGCCCTCATACTGGGCAAGGGCCCAGACAAGGGTAGGTTGTTGAGTAAGTCGTCCGTGGAGGAATTACTGCGGATTAAGGGCCTTAGGTGATCACCGTGTTGGTAAAGCGTGGCTACGGCACGCTTCGCGGTGACATACCCGCGCTTAACTTCCTTCCAAGGATCCTTGGAAAACCCAAGCGCAAGGAAACCAAAGGCCGTGAGGAGAGAGGAAAAAGGCTCAATGGGGCGATTAGCGAACGCCTTGAGAACGCAATACACGTGCTCATTGTGGGCGGTGGAGTAGGCGGTATCTACACTGCGCTTAACCTCATTAGGGAGGGAGTGAATCCCCACCAAATTACTGTGGTTGCTGATGAGTGGCCCCCGTACTCAAGACATAGGTTGCCGGAGGCGCTTAAGTGTGGGTACTTAGGGGGGCTTGAGTTAGGTGTTGCTAAGGAACTCGTGGACGCTGGGGTTAACGTGGTTAGCCCGGCACGGGTAGTGGGCGTCGACCCTGTCTCGAGGGAGGTGACGATCCAGTATGTTGGGAAGGGTGAGGAGGAGGTAAGTTACGACTGCTTAGTGGTTGCTACGGGGGGTAAGCCCTTCATACCTCCGATCCCCGGCACCGGGTTGAGGGGCGTAACGACTTTCTACGGGTTGAATGACGTTAAGAGGCTCCTCTCCCTGGGAGGAGGCTCCGCAGTGGTTGTTGGCGGGGGCTTGGTGGGGGTTGCCGCAGCAATATCGCTTAGGAGGAGGGGGTTACGCGTCGCGCTAATTGAGCTTAAGCGCTCACTACTCCCTCAAGTAATTGACCCTCCCCTCTCCGAGCCCCTGAGGAAGTACCTCACGGGTGTTGAGGGGATCAAGTTATTCCTCGGCTCAAGGGTGAAGAAACTACTCGGGTCCGGCCGCGTGACTGCCGTGCTCACGGATTCAGGGACCCTCAGCGCGGATGCCGTGGTGTTCGCTACGGGGGTTAGGCCTAACTCGGAGCTACTTCTCAGGGCAGGGGCCAGCAACG
>JALVVU010000154.1 GCA_027023255.1 Desulfurococcales archaeon | reverse complement strand
AGCAATGGCCTAAGGATTAACGTCCGGAACCCCCTGGTCGTTAGGGCCGCCTCTATGGCCGCTAGGTTCCTGAGCGTCTGGCTCGAGGCCTGCCCGATGGCTTCCCCGGTTACGAGGGCGTCGAACCCCATGCGCTGGGCCAGTAGGGAGGCTGCCTCATACATGAGGGCCCTTAGCACTACCTGCCTGTAGTCGCGCCTAACGTTGTTGGCTATAGCCTCAGTAACTCTCCTGAAGTCTATCACGATGAACCTCGGTGAGTACCCGTGGAGCCATTCCCTAGCTAGCTTTGAGGCGACCTTGAATGCCTCCTCAGCGCTCCGTGAGGACCCAAGCACGAAGTGCAGGAAGTGGACCTCCGCACCTCTCCTGGCGACGAACCACGCAGCAACGGGCGAGTCGAACCCCCCTGAGAACAGCGCCAGGACCCTACCTTCCGTGCCTGGTGGTAGGCCTCCCGGCCCCTCAACGCAGTCCCTGATGACATATGCTGCCTTACCCCTGACCTCAACCCTAACCACTACGTCGGGGTTCTCGAGGTTAACGCCTGCTGAGTGAGGTAGGAGTAGCTCGCCTACCTTCCTAGCCACGTCTAATGAGGTGAAGTCATGCGTCCCAGTCCTCTTAACACGTACGGCGAACCTCCTACCCTTAACATCCTCCCTGACTGACTCGGCGACCTTCCTAGCTAGGTCATTCAATCCGCTGAAGCTTAGCTCTATTGCCTCGCAGACCCTCCCAACGCCGAAGACCTTAGCTACCGCGTCGCGGGCGTTGCGGGGGGCTTTAAGGAAGACGCGCGCACCGTCACGCCATACGCTGAACTTAGTTATCCCGCGCCTGCCTAGAGCGTCCTTCAGCGCCTTTTCGAGGGCTCTGAAGAACCTGGGTCTCGTGCGGTGTGACTTAAGCGGTATCTCACCAGCGACGGAGATCAAGTATAGGGTCTCGCCACCCTCCTCATTCACGGCCCCTTAACCTCCGGTTTAGGGACGGGGACGCCATCCCTAATTATCTTGAGGACGTTAGGCACGTAAGCCACGGACGGTATGAAGTAAATGTCGGTTCCAACGTTGAGGGCTGCCTGCACTTGAGGAGTGATTAACGCTGCCTTCATGCCGGCAGCTAGTGCCCCGCCGAAGTCCTCCACTATCCCGTCACCGACGTGTAGGGCTTGCTCCGGCTCGACGCCGAACTTTCTTAGGGCTTCGGCGAAGATCCTCCTATCGGGTTTGGGTGCCCCTACCTTATCGGCGTACACCTGAGCGTCTAGCAGGGGCCCTATGCCGACCTTGTTGAGCGCCTCGATAGTCTTGTCGCTGTGCCAGAATAGCACATTACCTATGGTTACGGCGAGGAGGTCCTCATCCTTAACGTACTTAACCGCATCTAACGCACCCTTAACCACTAGGGCATCCGGACTCACGTTCCTGAAAGCCTCATTAATGATCTCCTCAACAACACCCACGTCAGTCCTTAGTGATCTAGCTAATATGCCTCTGGAGACCTCAACCACGTCACTGCCCTCAGGTATTAAACCCTTACGCCTAGCCCTCTTAGCCTCAGCATACGCGTTGATCACGGCCTCCAACGCCTCCTGCCCCTTAATGC
>JALVVU010000153.1 GCA_027023255.1 Desulfurococcales archaeon | reverse complement strand
TCCCCCAGCCCCTGAGAAGTAAGCGTTCTGCGTGCCAGCCGTCTGGACTCATCACCCTAGTGACGTTACCGTTGCCGAAAACCATGTCAACAGTACCGTCCTTAAACACCAAGCCCAAAACACAGGGCCTGGGAAGGAAGTACTCGTCAATAACACCGCCGTTAACAGCCTTGAACTCAGCCCCATTGCTTAGTGAGAGTAGCATGAAGTAATCGTACCCCATAGTCTCATCCTCAACAATCAACCCTACAGACCCGGATCCTGAGAACCAGAAAACCCCATCCACGTCCCCAATGATCGCTTTACTAAGAACTACCTCGCCATCCAGGTTGAGCACCTCAAGCCCCTTAGCACCCCTAACAAGCAAATACTTCGAGTCAGGAGACCAGCTAATGAAGTCAACTAGGGGCTCACCCTCAAGCACCCTGGTCCTCAGGACCAGCGACTCATTACTTAAGCTAAACACCTCCAGCAATTCGCCCTCACCACACCCATACGCGACAGCGACGTAACGCCCGTCACGACTAAACTCGACAACGCCTTCGCTTACGTTACCTAGAGACCTGCTCAGAATGACGTAGCCGTCAGTAACCCGCTCAACCTTCAGGTATGCCTTACCCCCACCACACTCCAGCATGGCGACTATCGAGCCGTCCGGAGATAACGTCAACGCGACAACGCCTCCACCAAGATAATGCATGACTCCACCAACTACGTAAGCGTACGCGTTACGGGCACTAAGACTTAGCGAAGAATTCAGGACTACGACAGTGTTCCCTGATATTAGTGCTTGCCTTAACCTAAAGCCCGGTCCTAGAAAGGTCGTGGTGAATACTCTTACTCCCCCTAAGTTATAGATACCTAACTCCCAATGCCCCGCACCTCCCTCCTCAAACACTAGTACTAAGTATTTGTTGCCAACCCACCTAACCTCATCTACGCGTGCGTGCAGGATAAAAGACTTAAGGATAGATCCATCACGAATATCCACCACGATGACGTCAGTTGATGTGTTGCTCACCACACCTAAGGCTAGGTACCTATCCTTAGGGGATGCAGAGGCAACGATCTCACCCTTCCCTAAAATTAGCGACCACTTAACGCTAAATCCGTAACCAATCTTAAGGCACATAACCTTACCATCAGGGTCCGTTCCTACAATAACGACACCATCCTTTGCTGCAGTGACGTAAGCGACGGAATGGATTCTCCCTAAGGGTATTAAGTGATGCGTGACGGTAGCGTGGGTAAGGGGTGAAATGACAACCATCAAAGTAGTAATCGCTAGCATGACGACCTTCAACCACATACATGCCTACCTAACGTTGAGTTAGTCAGCAACTTAAAACGACTTTGTCTTGACGGCCACGTTGCAAAGGCCCCTACTGAAGTAACCCTTCATCGGTGTGTACGTGCTTCCTTAACCATAGCATAAGAGAGTTCATGACCTCAATCACTTCGCGGTGAAGCATTTTCTGCACTAACTGCGGCTTGTAGGGATACAGCGCTATCCCCTCCGTAACGCTGACGGTGTGTGTTACCTTAGTGTATGAGGTGAATAACACGTCCCACGGCGTGTAGGGAGCGGTGTTCCAGGTCTCAAACATCTTATCAGCGATGTACTTCACGACTCCCTCCTCATACCCGTCATCAACTATCAGTACTATGTTATAGAAGAAGAACGTCATCGACCCCTTAGGCCTTCTCCTCTCGAATAACTCGCTAATATCCTCTAGTTCCTTCAACGTGAGCGTATCGACGACCCTAGTGAGGAAGTATATGGTCCTGCCCTTGAGCCCAACACGTCTCAACTTCTTCCTTGCCTCCCACGTTCTCGAGTCCACATCACTTACGTCGTACCCCCTCTCCCGAAGCATGTCTTTGAGCTTTGAGGAAACATCGGCACCGGTCACAGTCAATTGGTACCACGCATGTAGTGTAGGACATTAGGCTTTATAACTGTGGCACGCAACTACTGTATTTGGTTCTACCCATGAGTGGCTCGGAAAGGCCCGAGATCCGCAAGTTAAGGGAGATGAAGGAGAAAGCCCTTCTCGGAGGCGGTAAAGTAGCGATAGAGAAGCAACACGCCAAAGGTAAGTTAACGGCGCGGGAGAGAATAGAACTCCTCGTAGACCCAGACTCATTCCTTGAGGTCGACATGCTCGTAAGGCATAGAGCCACGGAGTTCGGCATGGAGAAGAAGTGGGCATACGGGGACGGGGTCGTCACGGGATTAGCGAAGGTTGGTGGCAGGCGCGTAGTGGTGATAGCGCAGGACTTCACGTTCATGGGTGGCTCGTTAGGCGAGATGCACGCCGCCAAGGTCGTCAAGGCGATGAGCTACGCGTTAAGCACGGGTGTCCCAGTAATATTCCTTAACGACTCCGGAGGTGCCAGGATACAAGAGGGTGTGGACTCCCTCAAAGGGTACGGCGACATATTCTACATGAACGTCCAAGCCTCAGGAGTAATCCCGCAGATAGCTGCGATAATGGGGCCATGCGCTGGCGGCGCCGTCTACTCACCAGCACTAATGGACTTTATAGTCATGGTCAGGAAGACTTCCTTCATGTTCATAACTGGGCCGCGAGTGGTGAAGCAGGTAATCGGCGAGGACGTGGATGAGCAGCAGCTTGGCGGGGCTGACGTGCACGCAACGAGGTCAGGCATGGCTAGCTTTGTAGCAAACAACGATGAGGAGGCTATCAACATAATCAAGAAGCTCCTCACGTACCTACCCAGCAACAACATGGAAGACCCACCATACGAACCCACAAACGATAACCCCAACAGGATGGATCCGGAGCTAGATACTATAATCCCGGAAGACCCCAACGCACCGTATGACGTAAGGGACGTGATAACCAGAGTTCTCGACACAGGCACGTTCTTCGAGGTATTCCCGCAGTGGGCTAGGAGCGCTGTCGTAGGGTTCGGCAGGCTAGCCGGTAGGGTCGTGGGAGTCGTCGCTAACCAGCCGAACTTCATGGCGGGGGTTCTAGACATCGACTCATCCGACAAGATAGCGAGGTTCGTGCGGTTCTGTGACGCATTCAATATACCCATACTAACGTTCGTTGACGTGCCAGGCTACCTTCCAGGCACTAGACAGGAGCACGGCGGAATAATAAGGCATGGAGCCAAGATACTCTACGCATACAGCGAAGCAACCGTACCCAAACTAACGGTAATCCTCCGTAAGGCGTACGGCGGTGCGTACATAGCTATGGGCTCAAGACACTTAGGAGCAGACTTCGTCATTGCGTGGCCAACAGCGGAAATAGCCGTGATGGGTCCCGAGGGAGCCGCCCAGATAATCTGGAGAAGGGAACTAGCCGCAATCGAAGACCCGCAGAAAAGAGCTGAAAAGCTAAAGGAATTCGCGCAGGAGTACCGTGAGAAAATAGCTAACCCATACGTAGCCGCCGCAAGAGGGTACATAGACGCAGTAATAGAGCCTAAGGAAACCAGGCCAACCCTAATCAAGGCACTAGAACACCTAATAACTAAGAGAGAAATCAGGATTAGGGTACCACCCAAGAAACACGGCATAATGCCCGTGTGAGGTAGGAAGTAAAATGGTCTCACCTCAACTAGCCGAAGGCCTCGTAATGGGTGTCTTGGGCTACACGATGACTTTCGCAATATTAATTATTTTAAGCATAGCCATGTACATAACCTCCAAGATAGTTTCAAAGGTAGAGAAGCCAGCAATATCTCCGGCTCCTAAGCCTGAGGTAACCATGGCACCTGTCGCCCAAGCACCAGAGCTAAGCCCAGAAGAGGCCGTGGCCGTCTCCACAGCCATCCATGCCTTCCTAGCGGAAGCGGCGCCTCCAGCATCCGTAATAGCACCTCCAGTCTCAAGGGGTTGGGGGCCAAACCCGTGGGTTATTAAGGCCCGGCTGGACACACGTGTTTACCTAGGTGACTTCACCTACATTAGGAGAAAAAAGTTGCCTGAGGTGAGGCATGAATGAGTCAGAACGCTAGAAGAAAATACATAGTTAAGATTGGTAATACCACCTACGAGGTCGAGGTAGAGAGAATCGACGAGAATACATTTAAGGCCTTCATTAACGGTAAGGAAGTGCAGGTAACGGTCTCCACAGTGTCAACAGTAATGCAACCAACAACCGAGACGGAGCCTAGGCCTGCACCAACACCAACAAGCGTTACGCCAACTGAGGCTGCACGAGCCCAACCCTTGCCTAGGTCAGTAACTCAAGCTCCAAAACCAGCTCCAGCACCTGCGGGCGGTAAAACCATAATGGCTCAGCTACCCGGGAAGGTTCTCAAGGTTCTCGTCAAGCCCGGCGACAGAGTTAAGAAGGGAGACGTAGTACTCACGATAGAGTCAATGAAGATGGAAGTAGAGATATTCGCTGAGGCAGACGGCGTCGTAAAGGAGGTTCGCGTTAAGCCAGGTGACGCGGTAAACACCGGTGACGTACTCGTGGTGATGGAGTGAGGTGGGAGTAGTGGATCTAGTAACAGCGTTCATACAATTTTTAGAATCAACGGGGTTAATATTACTGATTCAAGAGCCGCTGAGAGTACTGTTCATGGGAATAGGTTTCTTATTCATTTACCTAGCGTTGCGGAAGAGAATAGAACCTCTCCTCCTCACGGGTATAGGTGTAGGCATGGTCTTAGCTAACGTTCCCGGAGCGCACCTAATGACTCCCGGAAATATTTTCGGAGGAGGTTCCGAAGCGGCTGGCCCATTATTCATCATATATAAATTGCTTATAGAGACTGAAATAGTCCCTCTCCTTATATTCCTATGCTTAGGCGCTATGATAGACTTCCGCCCTCTACTGGCCCAGCCATACACCTTCATCCTAGGCGCCGCTGCACAACTAGGTGTTTTCGTATCAATGATAGGTGCGTTGTACATGGGTTTCAACCTAGGTGAGTCAGCGACCATAGGGATTATAGGAGGGGCTGACGGCCCCACAACGATATACACAGCTGTTAAGCTAGCGCCCGAGATCTTGGGACCTGTGGCATTAGCTGCCTACACCTACATGTCCTTAGTCCCAATAATACAGCCCCCAATAATCAGGTTACTCCCGAAGAAGCATAGGGCAGTAAGAATGAAGCCTCCTCGAAAGGTGAGCGACCTTGAAGCACTAATATTTCCAGTGCTTCTAATCATAGTTACTGCCCTTCTCGTACCTAGAGCGATACCCATAGTTGGCATGCTCGCCCTAGGTAACCTCATGAAGGAGTCTGGTGTCACCGAGTTGCTTGAGAGACTAGTCAAGACCTCCGCTAACGAGTTAATGAACATCCTCATAATACTCCTCACCGTAACGGTGGGCGGCACGATGAGTGTTGACATGATTAACTATTACTCCAAGATTATGGGGATAACGCCCTTTCAGTTCCTGAAAATGTTCGCGCTAACCTTCCTCTGGGGGCTAATAGCGTTCATGGCGTCAACAGTAGGCGGCGTGGTGTTCGGAGAGATAATGTACTTCGCAACGAGAGGCAAGGTCAACCCAGCAATAGGGGCTGCCGGAGTATCAGCGGTACCTATGTCCGCTAGGGTCGTTCAGAGAGAGGTATCCAGGGTTGACCCAGGAAACTACATAATAATGAACGCCATGGGACCCAACGTCGCTGGCGTGATAGGCACAGCAACGGTTGCCGGTATCTACATAAACTTCGTGCACCTGTACATGTTGGGACACTAAAACACCTTCTTTTCCCTCACGGAGGCAGGATGAATTACATTCCTTTATCAGAGGACTAGCTCTTTTCACATTTCTCATTTTCACCATAGCGTGTTAATATATTGTTAAGGACTAGCAAATACCTTTTAAGCAGATTACGGGAATTAGTTTATGGCTTCGGCAGTGAATCCCTAAGGGCTTGAAGCAAAATGAACTCAGCCCGAGGGTGGTGTAGGGAGTGATTGAATCCATAGAAAAAGAGCTAAGGAAATTCGGCTTAAGCTCGTATGAGGCTAAAGCATACGTTGCTTTACTGAAGTACGGCTCCATGACAAGCACGGAGCTAGCGAAGAAGGCCGGCATACCTCAGCCTAGAGTGTATGATGTGGTTAGGAGGCTCGAGCGCAGAGGATTAGTGGTGGTTGCTGAAGGGCACCCAGCGAGGTACTACGCGCTCGACCCGCCCACGTCGCTAAGGAAGCTCGTTGAGCAGAAGGTGAGGGAGCTGGAGAACACGTACTCAAGCATACTCAGTATATTCACGGCGTACCAGGAGAGGAAGGAGTCCGTAGCGGACATAGTGAGGCTCGAGAGTATATTATCTATAGACACGGCAATTGAGAACCTCATAAAGGAAGCAAGGTATGAGTTCCTCTTCGCAGGCTACTGCCACACACTAAGAAGGTACCGAGAGCTAATAGAGCTCATACCGCGTGAGGTCTCCAAATGCGCCATACTGTACGACGAATGCAGGGAAGCTGAGAAACTCTTCAATGAAGTACGGAGGAAAATAATCAGGGGACCTACCGTGCTGATAGCCGATCGCAGAAGGTTAGTGGTGGTGCCCAGATGGTGGGAGCCGGAGCCCCCGGCACCGCTAGGGTTCTTCACGGAGAACAAATTCCTGATACATATGTTAGGGGAGTACTACCTCTTCGTCCTCAGGGATCATAGTAGGATTCTGCAAGTAGAGGAACCTAGGTTGGGGGACAGGAGGCGCTTCGTCTTCCTCCCCAGGGCTACGGACTACATAGACTTAGCGCTCGACAAGAGGTACACGGTACGCGTTAAGGTCAACGGAACAGACACCAGAACACGGAAAAACATCGTGATCACCGGCGACATCGAGAGGATACAGGCAGGGAGCTTAGGGGACGGTGTAACTAGGCTCTACGTAAAGACACCCAAGGATATAGTGACGGTCGGTGGATGGGAGGCGTACCTCGAAGACATCGAGGCGGAAACCATAGAAGTAGAGGTGCTGAGGAGGAAATAGGGGAACCCATTTAGAATTACTTAACTTAATGTGTAGAAATCCAAAGCCAAGATTGAGAACCCTAGCGGTAATTAATAATGTGTTGAACTATTCATGTGGCCCTATAAATAATTTAATCTAACTTTCTTTTAAATACTTACACATGAGTTTCAATTGGCGGAGATTATTGGCAGTACTGGTTAACGTATTCATGTGCACTAATATAGGGAATACCCCCAGAACAGTACTTACCTACCACACAGGTACTATTACTAGTAGTAAAATTTAATTACATCCGGCGGTAAGTAAAACCCGAAGGGTATCCCCTAGCGGGGTGTGTTGGTCATGAGGAAAGCAATAGCCCTCATATCATTAACAATATTGGTTGTAGTTGCCCTATCCGCCCTAGCACCAGTAATGAACGCCCAAAACAAGGAGGTAGTGCTATACACGCATGGCTGGTGGCAGCCACCACCCCAGAGGCGTTTCAATCCATTCGCGCCTGGAGCAATCAAGATACCAGGCCTAGTCTACGAGAGGCTAGCGTTCTGGGACAAGGTTCCCAACAAATTCATACCTGAGCTAGCGGTTAGCTGGGAGATAAAGAAGGACCAGAATGAGATCATCGTTCACCTGAGGAAGGGCGTGTACTGGCACGACGGCTACCCATTCACTTCCAAGGACGTCTGGACAACATTCATGATATACAAGGCCATGGGTAGGCCGGTATGGAATTACATCGACAAGATTGAGACCCCCGACAACTACACCGTGATCTTCCACGTGAAGCACTGGGCCTACCTACTACTGTGGTACCTGCTATGGCAGGATGGCCAGATAGTCGGTCCCTACCACATCTACGGTAAGTGGGCTGAGGAGATTGCTAAGGCATCACCAAGCCAGTACAAGAGCATACTGCAGAGTCTAATGAAGTTCGAGCCCAAGACTATAGTCGGTACAGGTCCGTTCAAGTTCCAGTCAATAACTAGCAAGGAGGTAGTGCTAGTTAAGTTCGACAAGTACTGGAACAAGGACATGGTCTTCATCGACAAGATCGTCATGCCTTACATCACCAGTAACCAGGTAGGATGGCAGTACTACGAGGCCGGTAAGCTAGACTACGACTGCTTCATGATGCCTCCGCAGGTACTTAACACGTTACTTAAGAAGCCGTTCGCAGGTATTGTAAAAGTCTATGACCTCTCAGGATTTGCTCTAGTATTCAACTTCAGGAACAAGTGGCTAGCTAACCCGTACGTAAGGCAGGCAATAGCTTACGCAATTAACAGGACGAAAGTTGCTGAGGCCGCCGGTGCCGGCATGTTCACTCCAGCGGAGTACCCAACAGGTATTCTAAGCGTTGCTAGGAACCAATGGATTGGCGACTTAATTAAGAAGGGTGTGCTTAACACTTACAGCTACAACCTTAACAAGGCTAAGGAGTTAATGGAGAAAGCAGGCTTCACGCTAAAGAATGGCGTGTGGTACACACCTGATGGTCAGCCATTCAAGCTGAACATGATCGCTCCCGGAGGCTGGACCGACTGGGACGCTGCCGCCAACGAGATAGCGCAGGAGCTTAAGTCCTTCGGCATTCAGGTAACACTCTCAACACCTGAATCACCCAGCTACTGGAGCGACCAGTGGTATCTAGGCGGTCATTACGACCTAGCCATAGACTTTTACGGTGCGTGGATGGTCTATCCGTGGAAGACCTTCCACAGAATGTTCATTGAGGTCAACAACAGGCCGAGGACAGTAGTGCAGGGCGAGGAGTTCAAGAAGTTCTTCGACCACGTCCAGATAAAGTACTTCAACACTACAATAAATGCTACCCAACTAGTCAACGTGCTTGCCACCTCCTTCGACGAGGACGAGCAGAAGAAGGCGGCTGAGGAGCTAGCCATAGCAGTAAACCAGTGGTTACCCGAGTACCCAATCGCCGAGAAGAGGCTGATACTGTTCTACAACAAGGAGCACTTCATCTGGCCTAACCCGAAGACTAACTATGATGTCTGGCTGAACGCTGGTGGAGGACACCTAGAGGCCCTAGCATTCATGATAACTCACGGCATGGTGATTCCGAACCCGAAGTACTGGGGCGTCACCGTGACCGTGCCCACGACCACCACAGTGACTAAGACCACCACGACCGCAACCACCGTAACGACCGCACAGACCATAGTGAAGACCACCACCGTCTCAGGCACCGTAACTGTGAGCAAGACAGTCATCACAACGCAATACAAGACCACTACTGTGCCGACAACCATCACGAAAACACAGATGCAGACAACTACAGTAACGCAGACAACGACGAACTGGGGAGTGACGGCGGCTGCGGCGATAATACTCTTCATCATAGGCTTAATAATAGGCTGGGCGGCTAAGAGAAAGTAACGATATCTTTTTCCCTCTAACTTAGCTTTAAGTCTTAAATACCAGAATACTTAACATTTTTACACTATCTGGAGAAAAGTCGGACAGAAGGAAATCCTGAGGAACGCATGTAGCAGTGGGGGTGCTATGGGTTGCGCTGGTTCATAAAGCGTGCGATCTCGGCTTTCTTAACTGTTTACGTAGCGGTGACAATAACGTTCTTCGTAGTTAGGAGCATGCCCGGGAACCCGATTCAGGCACTGGCTATGGCGCTTGTTCAGCAACTATATATGCCCTACGACACAGCGTTAAGGATAGCTGAGGCGGCAACGCCCTTCGTGCCTAAGGGGCCAATATGGGAGCAGTACTTCAGATACATGTATAACTTCTTCAGAGGGAACCTAGGTTACTCAATATCCTACAGTACAGGTGTGCCCGTAACACAGTTACTTGCTAGTGCCATACCGTGGACTGTGCTCGTCGTTGCGACATCGCTGGTGATTAGCTTCGGCTTAGGGATCCTCATAGGTATGTTAATGGCTTATAAGCACGGAAGTAAGTTCGATAGTGTCCTAGCGGTTACTTTCTCGATAATCAGGTCTATTCCAGCGTACGTCATAGCGCTAATATTCCTCATAATATTTGCTTTCCAACTAAACCTGTTCCCCACAGGCGGGGCCTATAGTGTACCACCAAGCTTCTCGCTTCGCTTCATAGCCGACGTCCTATGGCATGCCGCACTACCCATAATCACGTGGGTATTCATAAACTTCGGTGGCTGGGCCCTAAGCATGAGAGGAAGCACCATTAGTGTCCTTGGGGAAGACTACATAGCTTATGCTCAGGCACGTGGTCTACCCTCAAGAAGGATAATTATTACTTACGTAGGCAAGAACGCGATACTACCAATATTCACGCAGTTCATGCTGAGCCTAGGCTTCATGTTCGGTGGCTCAATATTCATAGAGTACATCTTCAGTTACCCAGGCGTGGGGTACATGCTGTATCAAGCAATCGTTAAGAGGGACTGGTTCCTGATGCTAGGTGCTTTCGACGTGATAGTGATTGCCGTAGCTATAGGGACGTTCCTCGCCGACATGCTGTATGGATTCCTAGACCCGAGAGTAAGGAGAGGCGGGGAGGTGGGTAGGTAATGAGCAGGGAAGTAGCTCCACCACTAACGATGAAGGAAATAATTAAGTCGTTCCTCGAGGACTGGGTGGTCATACCGGCAAAAATCTTGGTGAGGAATAAGAAAGCGCTTGCGGGCTTCATAATCACGTTGGGCTACATAATCATGGCTGTAGTGGGACCACACATAGTTCCTTACCCGAAGAACTACACCTGCCCAATATACCTCCCGCCAACGCTGTTTAAGTGGCCACCCTCCTTAGCACATCCACTTGGATGCGATTACTTCGGTGCAGACATATGGTCTGAGATAGTATGGGGGGCACCATCAATTCTTCAGATAGCGTTCACTGCAGGCTTCATAACTACAATAGTAGGCATTACGGTAGGTATGGTTGCCGGTTTCCTCGGAGGTAAGGTTGATGCGGGGTTAATGACGGCAACCGACATAGTTATGGTCATTCCAGGCTTACCCTTACTTATCGTGTTAAGCACCGTGATAAGGTCCACTAACCCCTTCGTAATCGGAGCCATACTAAGCGTTACGGCGTGGGCAGGACTAGCTAGGAGCATTAGGTCGCAGGTTCTGTCGCTGAGGAACCGTGAGTTCATAGAGGCGGCTAAGGCGTTAGGTTTGCCAACGAGGCACATAGTATTCCGGGAGATAATGCCCAACATAATGAGTTACATAGCGATCAACTTCATATTCGCGACCACAGGCGCGATATACTCATCAGTAGGTCTATACTTCCTAGGCATGTTACCCTTCAGCACCGTGAACTGGGGAATAATGCTGAACTGGGCCTACACGCAGGGGGCATTAAGTAGCTTAAGCACTATTCACTACATCCTAGCCCCTATAATAGCGATCGTGGGCTTCCAGACCGGCTTAATACTGTTCTCCTATGCAATCGACGAGATGTTCAACCCGAGGCTAAGGACCGAAGTTTGAACTCAAGTCAAGTTTTTACAGTGTTTCATGCTCTCCAAGTTCTTACGTGGAAGCAGGGGCTTTAGGTGATGCAGGGCTTAATCGCCGCGGTGCTGTCTTTTGTACTCAATCGTTATCCCGACGATGAATATGAGGAGTAGGATAACGCCTAAGGTGTTAGCTATGAAGGGCGCGCTGCCAGGTCTTATGAAGGGGTAGGCTATGAAGGCAAGAACCAGGAAGCTCATGGCGACCGCAAGTAGGCTCCTGTAAAGCATGGGGTGCATTAGCTTTCCCTCCTAAGGTAAGGGAGTATTAGTGTCGGTTAAAAACGCGTTGCTTACGAGGCGTAGAGCCAGCATGCGGCCCAGTGCTTCTTCCTAACCTCAATAAGTGGTGGTTCCTCCCTCTCACACTTAGGCTTGGAGAACGGGCACCTCGTGTTGAACCTGCACCCCGGCGGCGGGTTCATGGGGCTCGGTATGTCGAGGCTCTTCAGCTTGAGTAACTTCTTCTTCCTCGACAACTCCGGGTCAGGGACAGGCACGGCGGACATCAGCACCTTAGTGTAGGGGTGGAGCGGGTCGTGAATAACGTCCTCAGCCGGCCCGACCTCAACTATTTTGCCTAAGTACATCACCGCTATGAGCCCGCCTCCCTTAGCGGCGAAGTACCTTGCGGCACCGAAGTCGTGGGTTATGAATAGGTAGGCGGTGTTGAACCTCTTCTGTAAATCCAGAAGGAGGTCAAGTATACCTATTCTAAGGGAGACATCGATCATAGTTATGGGCTCATCAGCCATTATTAGCTCGGGATTAACGCTTATCGCCCTAGCAACCACTACCCTTTGCCTCTGACCTCCTGAGAGCTGGTGCGGGTACTTGAAGAGGAAATCCTCAGGGGGCTTAAGCCCAACTAGGCTGAGGAGCTCCGATACCTTCTCTATTAAGTCCCTTCTGCTCCTAGCTATACCCCATCTCTTCAGCGGGAAGGAAAGAGTCTGGAACACGGTCTTCGTAGGGTTAAGGGACGAGAAGGGATCCTGGTGAATTATCTGCACGTTCCTCCGGTACTCCAAATACTCACGCTTGCTTAGTTTCAATATGTTCTTACCTTTATAGAGTATCTCGCCGCTAGTGGGCTTCACTAACCCCACAATGGTTTTACCTAGTGTTGTTTTACCGCAACCAGACTCGCCGACAAGGGTGAATATGTCACCCCTATTGAGCACGAGGCTCACACCATCCACTGCCTTAACGTAGGCTACACCGCCGAACATCCCCTTTCTAACAGGGTAGTACACCCTGAGGTTCCTAACCTCCATGAGAGGCGGTTCGAGAGGCATCGTGATCACCTCCTAACGTGTAACCAGCAAGAAACTAAGTGACCAGGCTTGAGCTCCACTATAGGTGGTTCCTCCTTCTTGCATACGTCCATAGCGTGCGGACACCTAGGCCAGAACCTGCATCCCGGCGGCGGGTTCACGAGATCCGGCAACGTTCCTGGGATGGATTTCATCTCTTCAACACTACCGGTTAGGCTCGGTATGGACTTCATGAGGGCTATTGAGTACGGGTGCTTCGGCTCCTTGAATACCGTGTAGACGTCCCCCACCTCCATAACCTTACCAGCGTACATCACGGCCATCCTATCCGCTATGTCAGCTATCACAGCAATATCGTGCGTTATGAACATCATCGTTATGTTTGTCTTCGCGTGAAGGTCCTTGAGAAGATCAAGAATAAACCTCTGCGTCAGAACGTCTAAGGCAGTGGTCGGCTCGTCCAGTATTAACATGGTTGGCTCGAGAAGCATCGCTAGAGCTATTAACACCCTCTGCTTCATCCCACCGCTAAGCTCATGGGGATATGACTTAAGCACCCTATCAGGCTCTAAGCGGAGGAGGCTGAGGAGCTTACTTGCCCTCTCAATAACCCACTTCCTATCGTGAACACCGTGCGCCCTAGCGGTCTCCAGGAAGTGATCCACGATCTTAAGCGTAGGGTTCAAGGCATTGAGGGCTGCCTGAGGTATTAGCGAGATCTCCTTCCACCTAACCTCCTTCAACTTGTTCTCAGGACTATGTGCTAGGTCAACCTCACCCTTATAGTATATGTGGCCATCGGCAATACGTGCTGTCTTGGGGAGTAACCGAAGAATAGCGAGTGCGAGAGTTGATTTACCACTCCCTGACTCCCCAACGACGCCGAGGATTTCACCCTCCCTCACGCTCAAGTCGACGTTATCAACTGCCTTTACATCACCTCTATGAACCTTATACAGAACCCTCAGCGACCTCACTTCCAATAGGTTACGCGGCATAAGCATCACCGCAGGAATTGCTTGCAAGGCTCTTACATAGTAATCCGCTGGGAAGTATTAAAGATAAGTCCACCGGAATTAAGGCTTCCCGCATCACGAACATACTATCGCGGGTAGTACACATCAGCATCACAATAATTCCTCGGATACTAGGTTATATCTGTTATCAAGGTTTGGCAAAGCAACTAATTAATTAGACAATATAATGAATTCCTTAGGTGTGAGGAGGTTAGTATTATTACTAATACCGCTGGGTGAGTATGCTGCAGGGTGTGGGCGATAAGGAGTGGTTCGTGGAGACCAGCGTTGAGAAATTCGTGAGGTTCATTAAGGGTGTAGAGAGGAGGCCTGAAGTACTCAGGTTCATGGACGTGCTGAGGAGAACCTCACCACCGCTAGATGTAGCTACTATAGCAAGCAACGCCGGGATACCGGAGAAGAGAAGTATGAGCTACTTCAGATGGCTCTCCAGCATAGGTGTGAGGTTCAAGGCAGACTATAGTCACTCAGCATTGGGTCTCTCACTCCTACTCGTTAAACACGGACGGTACGTGGATAACCCGCCTAAAAAGGAGTGGGTATTCAGGCACATACATACTGGTGCGGGCTCAGTAACGATCTACAGATACCCAAGGCTACTGGGTCCTGACTTCATAATAGAGGAAGTACGTAAGGTATCAAGTAATGCGGTCACCTATGCATTCGAGGAGCTCTTCTTCGCGCGCCCAAGCTATGAGTACTACTGGGTAGGTGACTTCCCCTCACCTAGGCTGGCTCTCAAAATGCTTCACGATCACCCCAGGTTTTACGTGCTGGACTACCCAGTTAATGATAGACCCCCAAGCCATGCCGCCCTCTTCATACTCTCAGTTCTCGAGAGGGACGCTCTGATAAAGGACACTGAACTAGCTAGACTTAGGTGGCGGACGAAGCACCCGCGCAGGAAGATAGCTAAGCACCTTCAAGCACTCAAGGAAGCCAGCGTGCTTAGAGGAACCGTCCTAGACGTACCTCAACCAACGAGCACTAGGGTAATCCTAGTGATTAAGGCAGAAACTCATAGTAAGGCAATGCGCATAGTGGAGGAATACATGAAGTATCTTTACTCCGTTGAGGTTGGTGTGGGGTACGACACGGTCTTCGTCACGCTAGCCGTGAGGGAGAAATACGCGCCACTAATAAGGAAGTACGTGGAGTTAAGGCAGGGATCCACCTGCGTGGACTACATAGTTTATGACTTAACGAACATTACGAAAGAGTACGTGCTTCCCTACTGGAACTACGATCCCTTAGAGAGGGCGTGGTCAAAGGAAGCCCTCGAGAAGCCTGGGGAGGGGATAACGCCGGAAGGGTTTTAGGGACCCCGAGGTTACTTCTCCTTGGCACTGTCGGTGAGCTTCAATGAAGAAGGGTGACGCCATATTCCTCGCCATAGTCGCGGCAGTAGTCATAGCCCTTGTTTACCTTTACTTCGCGTACGTAGCCCCAACCTCGGGGAGATACTGCATACCCTCAACCAGCAACGCGGTTCTCGGTGTGAAGACTCTCAAGTGTGGGGGTAATGAAATAACGCTCCTAGTAATAAACACCGCTAAGGAGCCAGTACGTGCAATAACGCCGAACATAAGCGTGTGCGTCGAGACATCCACAGGCCGCGTCTCATGCATCGTCAAAAAGTACCGCTTAACGCAGGACAACATAAGCAACGCGATACTACTAAAACCGGGTGATGGTGTGAAGATCAGCATAACCTACAAGCTAAGTGAGAACGGCATAGTCGCTGACGTAAGCGTGCCCTGGATGAAGGACGTCATACACATAGCTAAGGGGGTTAAGGAACCGGCATACTGGGTGTCAGTGTACTGGTACTGGTACGGCGAGAACGGCAAGCTAATACCTAGGTACCTCTCCATTGTATGTAAGAACTGGGTTGGTGCCGGAAGCCCCAACATAGGCGGGGGCGGGCCAGGCACGTGAAGCTAACGCGAGGCATTAATCAAGCATGAGGGCAAGCTCCTCAAGGGATGAAACCTTAAGGCCCCACTCCTCACCGTACCCCCGATCAACCAAGACCGTCCTTATCCCTAACTTAGACGCTGGTATCAGGTCATAGTACGTGTAGGCGGACACATGCATCACCTCATCTGCCTTAACACCAAGCAACTTGAGAGCCCTAACAAAGGCCTCCTCATCGGGCTTATACCTACCAAGGTCCTCGGCAGTAATGACCTTATCAACAAGCTCGTCAACCCCGCTTAAGGTTACCTCGATTAAGCGTCGCTCTGTGTTTGAGATTATAGCCACACCGTAACCAGCCTGCTTGAGAGCCTTAAGGCCTGGGACCAGGTCGGGGAAGGGCGGGGACTTAGCGAACCCAACCACAAGCGCTTCCCCGTACACCTCCCTGTACTGAAGGCCTTTACGGCGCATGAGTTCCTTAAGCACGTCCTTAAGTACGTCAGAGTACCTCCTGAATTCCGGGCGCGTGATTATGGTCCGCTCAACCTTGAAGAACTCCCGCAGAGCATCGTCCTTAGGCTCCCGCAGGACGTACTCAAGAACAGACCCGATACCATGCCTCCAGTCGAAGAGCGTCCCGTAACAGTCGAAGGTCACGTACTTAATCCTCACCACCAACCCACCCTAACCTCTCATTCAGCACCTGAATTAACTTCATGAACTGATGCTTAGGTATCCTAGCCCCGGCAGCGCTCGGGTGGCCACCGCCGCTCCCACCTAGGTGTGGCGTGACTTCCCTCAGAACCCTATCCAGGTTTATTTCCTTAGAGTTAGCTCTCAAGCTCATCACGTACGTGTTGCCCCTCTCCTCCACCGCGATCCCTACGGGCGACCTAGTGACGCCCTTCGCGTAGGTTGCGGCCACACTGATGCTTCCGGGCGGGTTAATTACGTAGGCCACCCTACCCACCACCTTAACGTTCTTCTCGACCCACGCATGTAGCTCCTCATTATTAACTGCCTGTATGAGTGCTCTCACGAGCAACTCACTAAGCTGGGATGGACGACGATTCCTTGAGAGGTGTTCCACAATGTGCCTTTTGAAGTCATGCATTCCTCTAGAGCCTTCAAGTCCCTGAACAAGTATTCCTGCCTCGAAGTACACTTGCCTCTTATCCCATCTCTCTAGCGCCTCCTTAACCCACGGTGACTGGTCAGCGTAGTCCCCTATGGCGCCGTAAAGCGCCACCCTATCGTAATCTGGGTGGAGGAGCCCACTATACTTCCTGTACGTTAGCTCGGAGGACGAGACGTCCTCGCCGTCCTTAGGCCTCACTAGCTCTACATTGAGTTCCTTCAGGCTTAAGCCCACCGGCGGTGGGTGGTGATCTATGTAGGTTATGTTGAAGGGGTATCTCGAGAATTCCCGTGCTATGGCGGTGGCGTGGGCCTCGCTTAACGCGATATCAACTATTACGACGTCGCCTCTTGCGAATTCCCTGAAGTCGCTTAAGAGACCAACAGGATGTGTAAACCTCACGTCAACAGTGCCGTATCTCCTACCTAACGCAGCAACTACTAACGCGGCGGACGCGACTCCATCAGAGTCGCCGTGAGCCAGCACCGTTAATACCCTAGACATTTAGCCTCAACCCTCGCGGTGCCCAGCATTAATTAACGTGTTAAGCACCTTCCTAACATCCTCGTAGGAGGGGACATTGAAGCGGGCCTCCGTCGCCTCTATGCCTACCTTAATTGAGTACGCGTTGCTTGGCAAGACCTTAAACATGTCCTCATCCGTCCAGTCATCCCCGGCAGCGAGTATGAAGTCCCAGCCACCCTCGTCAAGCCACCTCCTCACGGCAACGCCTTTATTGACGTCGGCGTGCCTAACCTCAATGACCTTACTTCCCTGGAGTACGGCGAGCTTAGATCCCTGAATTATTCCTGAGAGCGTGTCCTTAAGCTCATTCGCCCTAAGCTCAGCTAGTTCGGGGTCAACGTTCCTGTAATGCCAAACTATCGAGAACTCCTTCTCCTCAATGAAGGAGCCGGGAGTCCTGTCAACATAGTACTCCAGAACCTGCCTAACGGCGTCCTTCCACGACAGGTCCTGAGGGACGGTCACCTCCCAGTCTCCTCCCTTACGCTTCACTAGGGCGCCGTGCTCAGCTACTAAACCCACGGGCAGGTTACCGAACCACTCGTCCAGAGTGTTCTTATCCCTACCACTCACGATCACTACCTCATTACCCTCCGTGCTCGCTAACCTAGAAAGTAACTCGATAACCCCCTCATCCGGTACGGCCTCCTCCGGCCTGGAGGCAAAGGGTACTAACGTGCCGTCGTAGTCAAGGAGGAAGAGGCGCTTTCCGGCGCTCAAGTAGTGCTCAACTATCTCCTCGACGTTCTTGGGTTTAAGCACGTTCATTCTGAGCCTTATCTGCTCCTTCTTAGCCTCAGCTAGGCCCTCTAGGAAGTCGTTAGCCCACCTCATGAGGTTGTACCTACGCACCCTTTCTTGCATGCTCCTCAATCTCCTCTCCTGCTCCTTGGGGTGCATCATTACCGCCTTCCTGAGCGCCTCAGCAACCTCCTCCTTACTGTTCGGGTTAACTATCAGGGCCTCGACAAGCTCAGCGGCAGCTCCCGCGGTCTCGCTTAGGATGAGGGCTCCCCTACCGTCAGTTTTGCTAGCCACGAACTCCTTAGCAACTAAGTTCATGCCGTCCCTCAAGGGAAGTATGAACGCCACGTCAGCCGCTAAGTAATATGCTAGGAGTTCCTCGAAGCTAATGTACCTGTACAGGTAGTAGATAGGGTTCCACCCCACCTCCCCGTACTTCCCGTTAATCATGCCGACAAGCTCGTCTATCCTGCGCTTAAGCTCCGTGTAGTGCTTGACCCTAGTCCTCGAGGGCGATACTGCCAGCACATACACTACCTTACCCCTAAACTCAGGGTACTTCTCAAGGAAGTGGTCGTAAGCCTCAAGCCTCTGCGTTATTCCCTTGGTGTAGTCTAGCCTGTCAATAGAGAATATCACCTTAGCCCTACCCAATCTCTTCCTAATTCTCGCAGCCCTCCTCCTAACCCTAGGATCTTGAACAGCCTTCCTGAACCTCTCATAATCTATGCCCAGTGGGAAGGCGTCGACCCTGATGAGCCTACCATCGTAGTTTATCGTGTTTAGGACGACGTTAATGCTTAAGCCCCGCTTAACGCTACTCATGAAGTGCCTCATGTAGTCGTAGCTATGGAAGCCTATGAGGTCAGCGCCGAGCACACCCTCCAGTAGCTCCCTCCTCCACGGGAGGGTTCTGAAAAGCTCGAACGATGGGAACGGTATGTGGAGGAAGAAGCCTATGGTAGCGTCAGGCACCTCATTACGGATCATCTTAGGGAGGAGCATTAAGTGGTAGTCGTGAACCCATATTATATCGGTAGGCCTAGCTACGGAAAGCACCGCCTCCTTAAACAGCTCGTTAACCTTAACGTACGCTCTCCAGAAGGACTCATCAAATACGGCGTACTGAGGGAAGTAATGGAAGAGAGGCCATAAGGTCCTATTGGCGAAACCATTGTAGTATCCGTCAAGCAAGGACTCACTGATGAGCACAGGGATCAAGCCCTCACGCCTTAACTCCTCCTCAATCCTTCTCCAGTCATTACCCTCAACCCTGTCACTGGTTATCCCGGGCCACCCCACCCAAGCACCGCCGAACACCTTGTGAAGGCTCGCGAGAGCCGTGGCTAAACCTCCCGTACTCTGCTGGAGCCTAAGCCTGTTACCCTTCTTCACGACCGTGACGGGTAGACGATTGGAAACAAGGATTAACTTACCGCTACCGCTCATTCAACGGACACCTAAGATCTAATATGAACACGCCCGTAATAACGGTGCTTGAAACGTGATATTAAGAAGGAGGTGAGGGGGGAGGAGTGCCCTTCCCTCCCTCACCCTCGCCGCCTTCCCTCCCAATTTCGCACTTTATTAAGGCAGCGAGCGCTATGACCAACACGACGAGCACTATGAACGTGACAGTATAGATAAGCACGGTCTCCCCTGAGAGTCCATTCCCTAAGCTACCTATCCATACCCCATCTAATACTATGTAAGATAGTAGGGTACTACCTGACGGTGCAGGTGTGACCGCATTAGTGGTTATTAGGGCTTCAATCAACACTGAACACCGCATTACCCTTGTGTTGAGGTATCACTCTAGTGATTCCCTCTATTATTATTGGGATAAAATGTTTAAAAGAATAACTTAACAACAGTTTCTTATCTCAGTACTAGTGAACACTTATACTCCCTCCAAAGCAAATTAAATTCTGAGAGGAAACTACACTCAGGCGAGAACGTGGGCGAGGAGGGGAAGGCGATAGTAATTCTCAAGGACGTGAAGAAGGCGTACAGGGTTGGGGAAATAATCACGTGGGGTTTACGTGGAGTCAACATGGTTGTTAGGAGGGGAGAGTATGTGTCGATAATGGGGCCCTCAGGTTCTGGTAAATCAACACTGCTTAACATGATTGGTTTACTCGATAAACCAACCTCGGGTGAGATCATAATTGACGGGATACCGGCAACAAAGCTTAAGGGAAAGCAACTAGCCCTAGTTAGGAACAGGAAGATAGGGTTCGTGTTCCAGCAATTCAACCTAATAGCTAGGCTAACAGTGTATGAGAACATTGAGCTCCCGCTAATACCGCGCGGCGTGCCGAGGAAGCTGAGGAGGAAAATGATTATTGAAGCCCTGAGGATGGCTGGAGGGGACGTTTCCTGGCTTAAAAAGAAACCCACGCAGCTCTCCGGCGGGCAGCAGCAGAGGGTAGCTATTGCTAGGGCATTAGTTAACAGACCAGCAATACTGTTAGCCGACGAACCCACCGGAGCCCTAGACAGGAAGGCTTCGAAGGTGGTGGTGCAGACATTCAAGAAAATTAACGCGGCGGGACAGACCGTAATAGTTGTTACCCACGACCCAGAGGTCGGTCATTGTGCCGAGAGGATTCTCCTCCTACGTGATGGTAGGATCATAGGTGAGGAGGAACCCGACCCGGATAAATGTATCCTTAATACGCTTAAGGACTGATGAAACCAATAGGTTGGTAAGCAAGGTGTCGTATTCAGACATATTTCCGAAAAACATATTCACTCCCCGGTATTCTTCACATAGGTGCTGAAGTATGCGCAGTGATACGGTCCTCGCTAAGGTGGGCACGTTGATACTTATGTCACTCATAGTAGCTCAGCTAGTTTTCTTGACCTTCGGCGTAGTTTATGCTGCAGGTAACCTCACGCTGGTAAAGGAAAGCGTTTACTCATCAGCCGGGACGAAGAAGGTCTACCCTGGAAGCAAGGGAGTAACCATAATGTTAGACATAAGGAACGATGAAGCATATAACATAAGCTACGTGCAGGGATGCTTCACGTTCCCCAACGGCATAACACCGACGCAGAACTACGGATACTGCGTTGAGGCGACGGACCTAAACGGCAAGTACAAGACAACGTACGTAAGCGGGGAAACCTTCAGGCTCGAAACGAAGGTCAACATAAACGACTCAGTAAGTCCTGGAACCTACCCAATAACTGTTAATGTATCTTACACGCTCGACGCTCCCACAGGTCCTGTGAGGAAGTACGCGATAATAGACGCTAACATAACCGTGTACAACTACCCGCCAGTGGATCTGAGAGTAATTGACGAGTGGTGGGGATCAACAAACGTGTACCCTGGGACATCCGGAGCCACTCTATACGTGAAGATAAGGAACTACGGTGACACGGACGTCAGAGGCGGTACCGCCACACTGATCCTGCCATCACCCTTCAAGCCCTCGGAGATCAAGGTGAACCTCCCAGCCATAGGTTCAGGCGATGAGGCAACACTAACCTTCAACAACATAGACATACCGGTGCAGACCAAGCCAGGAACCTACAACGCCCCACTCGACCTAGACATAAACGCCGCGACGGAGGACGGAGTCACGTATAGGTACGGCACGGCACTACTGGTTAGGCTGAAAGTTTCAACGCCGCCGAAACCCTACATAAGTGTTGTTGATGCTGGCTGGTCCTCAGGCGCAGCATACCCCAACTCACGAGGCGTTACAGTTTACGTGACACTACAGAACCTAGACCAATCAACAATACAGGACGTCGTCGCCACCCTCTATCTTCCGAAGGGCCTAATGACTAGGGACGGGAGGAACTACGTAATAACAACATACTCCACACCAGTATCATTCGGAGGGGTATTCACGCTAAGGTTCAGCAACATTAACATGTCATTGAAGAACGTCTCAACCCTCAGCTTCAGGCTAGTACTGAGTGTCGTAGCAACGTACAGGGGGGCTGGGTACGTATCCAACGTCGAGCTTAGCGTGTATTCCAAGCCAGTAACGGAGGACATCCTCAGGTTAGTTAGCCAACGCTGGGTTTGGAGAGGGGCTGACGCGGAAGCCCTCCCAACGGCTAGGGGATTAACGCTTGAGTTGAGGCTAGCTAACCTAGGCCAGAACGCGATAACAACGATAATACCGAACATAACGGTTCCAGAGGGCTTTAACCTAACGTCGTATGGGGGCACGTGCCTTAACGGAGTCACGCCCGGGGGTACGTGCACTATAGATTTAACGTTCAACATAGGGAGTAACGTCAAGCCAGGCACGTACAGGGCGGTACTCCACACCACCTACGTAGTGAGTGCCGGAGGCACGTACCTCTACGCCAGCAAGGACTTCAACATAACGCTAGCCATCAAGTCGCCAAGCGAGTTCAAACCCAACCTAACCCTAAGCAAGGCCTGGTGGGGCACAACAACACCGACAACCACTTACGGGGGTGAGCGCCTCGCACCAATACACGTAGAGCTAACAAACCTTGGAAGGTATGCAGCCTCCGACGTCTTCGTCAGGGTAACCACGCCGAATACCTCCGTGAAGCTACTCGATAATGCCGGCATCTGCTCCGCAAGCTTAGGTGCTGGGGTTGCTTGCCGCCTAACCACTTACGCCGACCTAGGGAAAGTGATGCGCGGGAAACTCGCCCTCGAAATAAACGTCAGGTACGTCATCAGCGACTACGGCGCGTTCATAGTGAGGAGGGAGTCATTCCGTACGTACTTAGACATATCTGTGTATGCCGCTCAACACCTAGGTAATATAGAGTTGGTGAGTGCTGACTGGAGCAACTCACAGCCAGTCTACCCTGACACGGAAGGCGCGACCTACGATGTGACGATAGCTAATCACTACCCATTCAATGTCGTGTCACTAGATGCTTACTTAACGAACCTACCCTCAGGGATAACACCGCATAGAGGACTCAATAAGGTGTACGTGCCGGGCCCGGTGCCAAGTGATCAGGATACCACGCTCACATTCACCCTAGACGTAGGTAAGGACGTCACCCCCGGAACCTACAACGCCACGTTAGTGCTTCGGTACGTAGTCTCCACAGGTGGGGCCTCAATATTTAAACAAGAGAACTTCACAGTAACACTAAGGATTAATCAAGTGAAGCACGGGATAGAAGTAATCACGACCGGTTGGGCTGGTGCTCCTGCTCAGCCCGGCACGTACGGTAACGTGATGTACGTGGTGCTAAGGAACGTTGACTACTCAACCGTTAAAGGCTTAGTAGCGGACATCCAGCTACCTCCAGGCTTCACGTCAACAATTAACAACGAGTCCAGGGTTAAGGTCGTGGCGACAACGTCACCGCAGCTAGCGTCGCTAGCCGCCTCCAGCCCGACGTCACTAATGCATGCACTAAGCAACCCGAAGCAAGTTCAGTCACTCCTCGCATCAATGCAGCCGGCAGGACAGCTTGGGAAGGGTGATTTCGCGTTCCTCGTTGTAGGGCTTAACGTCCTGAACGTCAAGCCAGGCACTTACTGGGCTAACGCTACCTTAACGTTCATCGACCAGTGGGGTAACTTAAGGAAGCAGATTGTGAGGATACCCATACATGTGCTCGGCACGGCACTCTACATTAAGGTATGGTCAAACACCGTCCTTAACTTCAATGTGTCGAGGTCAGCCACCCTAACCGTAAACGTGCTGAATAATGGGTCAGCACCGATATACAATGTGTACGTCACCGTGTACTCGCCCACGTCATACCTTCTAGTAAAGGAAACGCCACTATACCTAGGCACGTTGAGTCCTGGCGTAGTTAGGCACGTGAACTTAACAGTGTTCTTCAATCCAATGCCCTCAGCGCAGTCGCCAGTACCGATAACCTACGGGAACATGCCTTTCATGGCCACCCTAATATACACGGACGTGATAGGCATTAGACACACTTACAACGCATCCTTCACAGTCAGCGTGTCCCCCTTCATAAAGCTGGAGCTCGAGGACCTTAAGGTCGTTAAGGAAGGCAATACTGTGAAGGTATCCGGCACAATAACTAACTTAGGCAACGCTCAAGCCCAGCGCGTCGTGGTGGCGATACGCATAGGCAGCTACGAGAGTCCAGAGTCCTTTGTTGGTGACATAGACCCGTCATCACAGACGTCCTTCGCCGCCACAGCAACGTATAGCGGTAACGTGAGTAAGGTGTACATAGTCATAAGGTACAGGAACCCATTCAACGAACCCCGTGAGATGGTGGTGCCGGCAGCAGTCACGGAGTACGTACCCGCGACAACCACTACCACCCCACCACCGCAGGGAGTGATAGGCGGGCTCGATATCTACAAGATCGGGATAGCCGTAGCGGTCGTGATATTCCTAGCTCTCGTAGGCCTACTCATCCGGCGGTACCTAAAACAACATGAAGCCCCTACAGAGGTGCCTGTGTAAGAGGTGCACTAAACGATGGTAGCAGTCACTGACATACTGAGGTACTCCTACAAGGTATTGACGGAGAAGAGGTTCAGAGCCGTTCTAACAATAATTGGCATAGCTATAGGGCCGTTAGCGCTCGTGATGATGACTTCCGTTGTGAGAGGGTATGCGTCCTACGTTGAGAGCCAGTTACTTGCTCTAGGACAGAACACCATAGTTGTTACAGCATCCTCAGGTTACACCCTCACCGACAAGGACCTAGACTTCGTTAAAGGAATTAGGGGGGTCGCAGACGCCAAGCCATTTTACATGACACAAGCAATAATTCAGACTGTAGAGGGACAGAAACGCGTATGGGTTTACGCCATAGACACATCCATACTACTCAAAGCAATAGGTAACCTACAGCTTGAGGCAGGGGACTTCCCAGCCCCCAACGAAGTGACGATGGCGGCCATAGGGCACTTCGTTGCCTACTCAGAAGGTACTGGGAGAAAGCTCTTTGACCTAGGTGATGCGATAACCCTGCTAATACCTCAGGTGAAGCACGGGGGCGAGACAAGCATAATGAGGGTAGTTGTCAGGGTTGCAGGCATTCTGAAGGAGTACGGCGGTGCGATGTTCGTGTCACCCGACCAAGGAGTCTTCCTGCCTTTTGAGGCAGGGAAGAGATTACTGCACATGAATCAGTGGACGGGAATATTCATCGTTGCTAAGAACCCCAACTACGTGACCAGTATAGTCAAGAAGATTAGGGATACGTATGGCGAGAAGGTAAGCGTCATAGCGTTTCAGCAGATAGCTAAGATAGTGTCGTCAATATCCGCTGCCATGGACTTCATAGCGTTCTCAACATCCCTATCAGCCTTCGCGGTAGCGGTTGCTGGTACCGCAGCCACGATGATAACCTCGGTAATAGAGCGTACTAGGGAGATAGGCGTGCTGAAGGCGCTGGGCTTCACGGACGGGCAGGTTACGGCGATGATCTTAGGTGAGGCAATAATCATGACCCTAATCGGCGCATCCATAGGAATAACGCTGGGCATGGCTGGCGCTTACGCACTAGCATCTAAGGGGCTGGTAATCAGTTCCGGAACCAGTAGGATAGTGATAAAGGCGCCCCCACAGATAACTGTGGAGGGCGTACTCATGACCCTAGCAATAACGATGGTAGTAGGCATCGTAGGCGGCGTCTTCCCAGCGTACAGAGCGGCTAAGATACCGCCAGCAGTGGCGCTGAGATACGAGTAACGCTTCTTTAAACTTCCATACTACTGCCAGGAAAAACATTACAATGATTCAGTAAAATATTCACCTTAATCCTCGGGTGACGTTACTAAATTTTTTGCTCCGTAATAATTCTACAGAAGATAGGGAGAGGAAGCCTTTTATGAGCTAGGGTATAGAGACACACAAGTGATAACCTTGAGTGCCCAGACGGTGAAGGCAGAGGTGAAGCCAAAGAGGCTAGTAGTCGTTAACCCCGACCTATGTGTGGGTTGTATGTCATGCATGTTCGCATGCGCCAGGAGGTTCCCGAACGGTGGTCTGGCGAAGGCAGCGATACATGTCAGGAGCGTCGGTGGATTCGAGAGAGGCTTCACCGTCATAGTGTGTAGGGCATGCCCTAACCCGCCATGCGCTAAGGTATGCCCAACAGGTGCGTTAACGCCGAGGAAGGGAGGGGGCGTCACACTCAACCCAAGCAAGTGCATAGGGTGTGGAATGTGTAGGGAAGCCTGCCCGTTTGGCGCGATACAGTGGGATACTGAACTAAACAAGCCCGTAATATGTGTGCACTGCGGTTACTGCGTCAACTACTGCCCTCACGGCGTCCTATCCCTTGAGGAGGTGAGGTGGTGATTATGCTCACGGATAAGTCATGCACCCGAGTCCTATACGTGGATCTAAGCAGGAAAACGTACTGGGTTAAGGAAAGACCCGACCTCTTCGAGAAGTATTTAGGCGGCACGGGCGTAGCCGTCAAGCTGCTCAGAGAGGAAATGAAGCCTTCGGCCGACCCTCTAGGGCCAGGAAACGTGGTGGTGTTCGCGGTAGGTGCGTTCACAGCCGCATACCCTACAGCCTCAAAGACTGTAGCTATGTTTAAGTCACCCCTTACGGGTAACTTAGGTGAGTCCCACGCGGGCGGAAGGAGTGCAGTAGCTATAAAGATGGCTGGGTTCGGTGCCATCGTGATTAAGGGCGAGAGCGACATACCGGTCTACCTCTCAATCCATGACGGTAAGGTGTTCTTCAGGGACGCGTCCGCCCTCTGGGGAGTGAGGAGCACATATACCGTTGGCCGTGTGCTTAGGGAGCGTGAGTCGTGGCCAGGGCTAAGGGCCATCATGAGGATAGGGAGGGCTGGCGAGAGGTTAATTAAGTACGCTGGCGTGGTGACGGAAACCTACAGGCACTTCGGCAGGTTGGGCCTTGGTGCCGTATGGGGCTCCAAGAAGCTCAAAGCCCTAGTGGTCGGCGGCAGAAGAGCAATACCGGTGGCTGACCCAAGGAAGTACAGGGAAGTATACGACAAGATCTACGATAAGGTAGTTAAGTCAGACTCCATGAAGAAGTACCACGACCTAGGAACTCCTGTCAACATAATACCGCTGAACAAGATTGGCGCCCTACCGACGAGGAACCTAACCTCAGCCAGGTTCGAGGGCGCGGAAAACATAAGCGGTGAGGCAATAGCCGAAACAATGCTCGCTAGGAGAGTTGCCTGCAGCCACTGCCCCGTAGCGTGCATCCACATCGCCGCGATAAGGGAGGAGTACCCACACGAGAAGTACTTCTACACCACCAAGTACGTGTCCTACGACTACGAGCCACTATACTCCCTAGGAACCATGCTAGGCATATCCGACAAGGAAGGCGTGCTGAGGTTAATCGAGGAGGTGGAGGTCGAGGGACTAGACGCGATGAGTACTGGCGTGGCGCTAGCGTGGGCAACCGAGGCCTTCCAGCGCGGAATAATCACGGAGAAGGAAACAATAGTTAAGCCCTCATGGGGTGACTGGAGGACATACATACAGATGGTTAAGTACATCGTTGAGCAACCCAACGAATTCTACAGGAAGCTAGGCGAGGGCACCGAGGAGGCAGCAAAGACTTACGGCGGCGTAGAATTCGCCATGACGTTCGGCAAGAACGAGATGCCCGGCTACCACGCCGGCCCAGCAACACACTTAGGCTACGTAATAGGTGCAAGACACAGCCACCTCGACAATGCTGGCTACAGCTACGACCAGAAACTCATAGGTAAGGAGTACCCGCCACCGGAGAAAGTCATTGACGACCTAATGAAGGAAGAGGCGTGGAGGCAGATACTGTCATCACTGGTGGTGTGCTTCTTCGCCAGGAAGGTCTACACACCCGAATTAGTGGCTGAAGGTCTGGAGGCCCTAGGGATAAAGATTGATGTTGAGGGTCTCAAGAAGCTGGGGTGGGAGATCTACGCTGAGAAGTACAGGCTGAAGCTAGACATGGGCTTCGACTTAGAGAAGGATCTCAAGCTACCGAAGAGGATATTCGAGACTCCAAGCCCGCACGGCAAGATAAGCGAGGAATTCATGCAGAAGGCCTTAGATCACTTCAGGAAACGCATTAAGGAGTTAATAGGCAAGTAATTTTTAACGCTAATTCCTTAACCGAGGAACTACCAAAACCTTAATCAGAACTTAAAACCGAGTTCCTCAAGCAACCTCTTAGCTTTCTCAAGCTCCTTGAGGGCCTCATAACCCCTTTCAGTTAGGCGGTACATCACCTTACCATTAATCCTCACATCCTTCAGCAGACCCCGACTCACTAGGCTCTTCACAATTTCCTTAGTCCTATCGAACGGTAGGTTAGCACCATACATTATGTGGGTCATACTAACTTCACCGTACTCCATGACAGTCCTCAGCACATCGTAGATAATCCCCGCTTGACTCCTATACTTCTTCCTACCCATGCCTCCTCCTCACCCCAACCCCCACGCCAATCACCAGCAAAGCTACCGGCCTCAGCCCCTCAGCAACAAGCATTAAGTCAGCTGAGAGGTACTGAACGGCTAGTGCCTCAAGGATATGCGACACCGCAAGCAACAGGTACCCGACCCCAGCTGACGGCACGCCCCGCCCGCTAGAAATCACTAAGACCGCAGCAATCAAGAGTATAGCTACGCTCACCACGTTTAAGCTAAGCCCAATCGCCACGCCAAACCCTAGTAACCCGAGTGCGGCCCCAGAAACTCTAGGTGCTTCCGAGCCCTCTACCTCAACCCTACCCGCCACTACGGAAGCCAGTATGAGCACGTAGGAAATCAGTAACAGTGCTTCAATACCTACCCAGAAGGGCGACACGCCCCGACCGCCGACGCCGTACGCCCAATGCGGAGGAATCCCGTAGCCCCACTCACGACGCCATGAAGGCACATGAGGGTGAGTTCCTGGAGTGTGCCAGAACTCCTTGGACGTTGCTATCCCGTACGATACGGCAGATGCTACCAACGCTATGGCTAGTAACGCGTAGCCAGCCACTAGGAAGCTTAACCACGACGCCTTAATGCGGGCGTAAAGCTTGCCGACCCTAAACACCACGTAGCACGCTATGCAGGCAGCGACCACGT
>JALVVU010000152.1 GCA_027023255.1 Desulfurococcales archaeon | reverse complement strand
CTCCCGCATCGCTGGAGGACCTCATGAGGGTTCATAGGGTGGTTAAGCACTTCGGCCTTCCTGCCGCCCTAGTGGTTAACAAGGCAGGGCTAAGTGAGTCCATGGAAGCTAAGATAATCGAGTACGCTATTAAGGAAAACATTGATTTCCTAGGGAGCATACCCTACGACGACACCGTACCTAAGGCGGTAGCTAGGCTCTCCCCCGTAACTCAAGCGTACCCCGATTCCCCAGCGGCAGCCGCGGTGAGGGACGTCGTGGATAGGATCATAGAGCGCGTGATTAAGGACTGGAACTCATGGCGGCTTAAGCACGTACCCGCCAACCCACAGCCCTACGTGCCGGAGATAATACCGCCTTCCCAGTGAGTTAACCGCACATATGAACGTCAAGCTAATAAGGCGTTTCGGTAGAGATAATTAAGACTAATCGAAAAGTCAAGGTGCTCGGCAATGGTTCGGGTGGGCATAGCCGTAGAACAGGGCGAGGGCCTAGACGCGATAACCGCTTCACGTTTCGGTAGGGCACCAGCCTTCGTAATCGTGGACATAAGCGAGTCAGGTGAGGTAAGACACGTCAAGACAATCAGAAACAGCGCCCTAACCTACGGCGGGGGCGTCGGTGTCCGCGTAACCAAGATGCTGGCTGAGGAGGGATGCGAGGCCGTCGCAGGGCCGGCGTTCGGCCCCAACGCCTCAGCAATGCTCTCAACCCTCGGCATAAGACCCGTAATAGTGCCGCCGGGAATGAGAGTTCGGGACGCCGCGAAACTCATACTTGACCAACTCGCCGGGAGAGTGCCTCCAATGGGTCCGTACGGCCCGCCACCGAGGCACCGTCACAGACACGGTCGGCAAGTATTTTAAGGCATCCCTAATCCATTAGTCGTGCGTGGTGGTGTGATGTCACGCCAAACAAGATAATTAACCTGGATATAGCCCTCCTCGCTAGGGCCGCACTACTACTGCAGAAAGCAGTTAATGATGAGCTTGGAAACCTCTTGAAGCCCCTAGGATGTGGTGTAGATGATAGGGGCTTCAAATGCGACTTCGAACCTATTAAGGGTAAGTGGCCCAGCGAGGAGGAGGTAAGGAAGCTGGAGGAGAAGGTACTGGCTATAGAGAGGGAGGGTGCCCAAATAAGCGCGTTAGGGGAGGAAAACGTTCAGGGCGATGGCCTCCTACAGCTCCTAGGGTACTCAAGCGCCTACACCGTAAACGGATTCAAAGCGCACTTAGAGCCGGGAGTGACCCCCTCAGAAACTAAGGTGGGTGCCGTGAGGATCCTTAACATCTCAGCCCACAACCCAGCGACGAACGTGAGCCTCGTAAGGCTTATTGGCGTGGCGTTCAAGGACGAGGCAGGGCTTAAAGAATGGCTTGAATGGTTCGAGGAAGCATCAAAGAGGGACCATAGGGTCATCGGGCAGAAGTTAGGGCTATTCTCCTTCCACGAGGAGGTAGGTCCTGGCCTAGTAATTTACCATCCAAAAGGCCAGATCATTAGGGAGGAACTGATTAAGTTCATAAGGGAGGTCAACGCGAAGCTAGGGTACGAGGAAGTCTACACCCCCCACGTCTTCAGGTCAACCATATGGAAGGTCAGCGGCCACTACTACCTCTACAGGGACAAGATGGTCCTAGCTAAGGTTGAGGGAGAGGAGTACGGCATAAAGCCCATGAACT
>JALVVU010000151.1 GCA_027023255.1 Desulfurococcales archaeon | reverse complement strand
AACTCGTCCTCTAGCCTCCTCTTGTACTCCCACAGCTCTCCATGGCTAGTTAGGCGTTTGCCGTCTCTCCAGTAGGCGTAAGCTTTAACGGTTAGTGCTGATGCTCCCCAGAGCTTCTCGGCGGCTTGCCTTACATTCCCTTTCTCCATCTCCTTGCGGGCCTCCTCCAGTAGGTCTTCGGCGGCCTCAACATACCCTAGGGCCCTATCCCTCGGGTCAAGACCCTGACTCAGAACCTCTACAAGATACTCCTCAACACTGACCCCAAGCCTCCCAGCCTCCTCCCTGACGCGCTTCGCTAACCTACCGCGAAGAACAACAGCCTCACCCAACCCCCTCAGCACCCCAATATAGAGTAGCTTTATCCTGAGTAATAAAGGGAAGGGATAAGAATAGGTGAGTAAGCAACAGAATATTGTGGTGAAAATAAGCCCTTCCTCCTTGAGGTGGTGCTACCTTAGCGTGCCTCGTAGGAGGGCTCTAATCTTAGATGCTGGTTAGCCATTCCCTTCCTTGCACTTGGGGCTAGGACTTGGCTGTAATTCCTGTTAGCTCTTCTACTTCCTTAGCTCCTGACTCCATTTCCTTCACTAGTTCTGGGTCTAGGTTCTTTAGGAGTGCCATGAATTCCCCTACGTGTGCTTTCTCTTCCCTCGCTATGTCCTCAAATACCTTCTTTACTGCCTCATCCTCTATTGCCCTAGCGAGTTGCTCGTAGAGACTTACGGCGTCGAGCTCTGCTATTATGGCTAGCCTTAACGCGTCCTTAACTTCGTCTTTCGAGAACTTCCTGCTTGGGGTGAGTTCTAGAGGGTGTTTTGAGAGCAAATCTTTTACACCTGTTCTACATATACGCAGATGCTTTTAAGGATTTATGTTTCCGTGCCACACTTTCGCTTTAGATTTAGCCTCCCTCGTAGAATGGTGGTACGAGTAGTATCGTGTCCCCGTCACTAAGCTTGGTGCTGCTCTTGTTGAGAACCTGCTTCCCGTTTACGTAGACCCATATCATGGGTAAGGTGCCTTCAGCTACGCTGAATTCTGGCCTTAACTCACGTAGTTTGCTTAGGGCGTCCTCAACACTCGGTGCCTTACCCGGTTCCGGCTCTGGCAGTTCTATGATGTCCTCGAACGTTCCGAGGTAGCCGTAGAGGGAGCCGAAGTACCTTACCTTGACCTTAATGGTGCGTGCTACCTTAACCGTCGCTTCCCTCATCTTCGCGGCACACCCCCGAAGCGAGCATGTCTGCGTACTTCCTGAGGAGGTCTGGCCTGTGCCTTAACCAGGCGTCGAAGATCTCCACGTACTTCATTCCGTCGTCAGGGAATATTAAGGCGTACGTCCCCGCCCCTAACTCGTCTTTAACTGCTTCGTAGGCAGCCACAACGGCTCCTGAGGATAGTCCGACGAATAATCCGTTGGTTCTAGCCACGAGGACGGCTCCGGCGACAGCGTCTTCCGTACTCACCTCGACTACTTTATCAGGCTTGATCACGCTAACCCACTTGGGCTTCGTTGACAAAGGTCTTAACCCAGGGATGGATTCTCTTTCCCTAGGCACCACAGCAACGAAGGCGGGGGCTTCATCACTGTATTTTTCCCTAAAGTGCTTCGCTATCGCTGCTGAGTGCCCCGACGTGCCGACGCCAGCTATGATTGCTTTAGGTGGTGACTTACCCACGGCCCTTAACTGCTCGTCTAGCTCCCTAGCCGTGTGGTTAAGGTGTGCTAGGAAGTTGCAGTCGTTGATGTACTGGTTGAGGTTTACGGCACCGTCACGCCTCGCCTCCTCCTTAACCTTGTTCACCATCTCCTCGCTGATGCATTCATACTCCGTCCTGACGACCTCTGCCCCGAGCACCTTGAGGATTACTTCCGTGGCTCTTGGGGCGTGCTTGGGGAGGTAAGCCCTGAACTTCAGGCCAAGCACGTTGGCTAGGGACGCCATAGCTATCCCGACGTTCCCTGACGTTGCTTCATAGAACACCCCTCCCTCCCTGAGCACGCCCCTACGTAATGCGTCCTCAATCATAAACCACACGGGCCTGTCCTTTGTTGACTTGCTGAAGGGGTTGTAGAACTCTAGCTTCGCCCACGCCTCCGCCCCGTTCCTGGATATCCACCTTAACTTGATTAGTGGTGTGGGCCACATGCCAGTCATCAGCGTTACGGGGTCCTCGAACACGTGTAGGGCTTCAGCCACTTCCCTTACCCCGTAATAACTTAGTTATAACCTAAAAAGCGTCCCTCAGTATGTGCAACGATATTAGCGCTGAAGAACCAGAGTAAACGGTGCTGAAGGCCTTGGGCTTCGGTTTAGGCGCGACCCCCAAGCAAATCCCCCTGCCTCCGCCCAAACCCGTAACGGGGGTCAGCGTCGAGGATGCGGTGCTTGCTAGGAGAAGCATTCGCGAGTACACCGATAAGCCGTTAACCATGAACCAGCTCTCACTCCTCCTATGGTCTGCTCAAGGCATAACGGAGTTGAGGCACGGGTTAAGGGCAGCGCCAAGCGCCGGCGCCACCTACCCGATAGAGCTGTACGTGGTCGTCGGTGAAGGGGGCGTGGAGGGTCTTGGGAAGGGTGTGTACAGGTACGTCCCCCAGAACCACTCACTAACACTCCACAAGCCCGGGGACGTGAGGGAGGAGCTCGCCGAGGCGGCCCTCAAGCAACCATGGGTTAAGGAAGCCCCAGTGACGCTCGTCTTCTGCGCCATATTCGCGAGAACCACCGTCAGGTACGGGAGGAGGGGATTCAGGTACGTGTTCATGGATATAGGGCACGCCGCACAGAACGTTTACTTAATGGCTACGGCCCTCAGCTTAGGCACCGTGGGTGTGGGGGCGTTCAACGACGAGGAAGTCACGGCGGTCCTTGGGCTGAGGGGTGAGGAGGTGCCTACCTACCTCATGCCTGTTGGTGTGCCTTCAAGTAACGCCCCTAAGTCAAGCACGTTTGAGGAGCTTGAGAAGTACTTCAGGGGCAGGCATGGGTGAGGGGTTCGAGGGGTCTTTCCAGCCTTAAAAGCTCCTTTCTCTACCGCGTGTCAACCCTTAACCTTCCTGAAGAGTATCGGCGCTTCAGTAATCACGTACTCTCCCTGCCTCCCCGCGTCGAATGGGTTGCGGATCTCGAACCCTAATGCCTTAGCGGTTCTCTCGGCCGCCATAGGTATGACTGGTGAGAGGAGGGTTACCGCAACCCTCACAACCTCGAGTAGCGTGTACAGCTCCCTGCTCGGGTCGCTTAGCTCCCACGGCCTCGTCCTATTCACGTACGCGTTGCCTTCACGCAGTAGTTTCATCACCTCACCAAGCGCCTCTGAGGGGTTGAAGGAGTCCATAGCTTTAGCGTATCTCTCGAGTGTTTCGTTCATGAGCCTCTCCAGCCCCTCATCAACGCTTGTTTCGTGGACCCTACCGCCTAGCTTCTTCTTGGCCAGCACCCCGACCCTCCTCACGAAGTTTCCGAGGGTGTCGGCTAACTCACTATTGTAGATCGTGTCGAATAGCCCTGTCGTTACTTCGACGTCCTTACCCATGTTGAATATCCTCATGAGTATGTACCTGAAGCCGTCTGAGTCCTGGTACCTGCTTATCAGGTCTTCTATGGGTACTGCGTTACCCGCGCTCTTCCCTATCTTCAGCCCCTCGCTTATGAGGAACGCGTGCACGAGCACCTTCTTGGGCGGCTTAATGCCTAGTGCCTTAAGCATGGAGAACCATATGGCTGTGTGGAACCACAGTATGTCCTTACCTATCACGTGGTGGACTACGGGCCAGTACCTCTCGAACCTGACCTTATCATCCGGGAACCCTATACCTGTTAAGTAATTTAGTAGAGCATCAAACCAAACGTAAACAGTGTAGTCCGGGTCGAATGGGACTTCAATGCCCCACCAGACCCTGCTCTTGGGGCGAGCGACTGAGACATCCCTTAAGCCCTCACCCTTGATCTTGCTTAGGACCTCCGTAGCGTATGACTTGGGGTACACGACGTCGCCGCTGAGGATATCGATTAAGTAGTCCTTGAACTCACTTAACTTGAAGTAGTACGTGTCCTCCTCTAACCACTCAAGGGGCTTCTTATGTATGGGGCAGTGAGGCTTCCCGTCGATCACCTCGTACTCGCTCGTGGCGTAGAACCTCTCGCAGCTGACGCAGTACCAGCCGGAGTACCTTGCCTTATATATTAAGCCATCTCTATACATTCTACTCATGGCTTCCTTAACCACCCTCTCGTGGTCAGGGTCCGTTGTCCTTATGAATCGGTTGTAGGATATGTTCAGCATCCTCCAGTACTCCTTAAACATTGACGACATTTCATCAACTAACTCCTTAGGGTGCTTCCCAAGCTTCTCTGCAGTGCGCTGCAGCTTAAGGCCGTGCTCGTCCGTCCCGGTCAAGTAGAACACATCGCGACCCAGTAGCCTATGGTACCTCGCTAGCGTGTCCGCGAATACCGTCGTGTAAGCATGCCCTATGTGCGGCACGGCGTTCGGGTAGTATATTGGGGTCGTTACGTAAAACGCCTCCCTCGACAGCCTTCATCACCCCTCGTGAGTTACTAATTAATCTTAAGGAACACCTATTTAAAATCAAACGAACCGCCCGCCCTCAGAACATCGTGCTTTAAAATGACTTGTTTAGAGTAACACCTCTCATTAAGGAGATCACAAGTTTCTTACTATGGATTAGTTAGTATTGCTAATCTTTTAGTTAAGATGACGTACAGATTCAGTTAAGTTTATAAGTGTCTAAAGCTAATTATGTAGTGGAGGGATCAGGAAAATGCCAGGTCAGATCCCATTAATAGGTGAGAAGTTCCCTGAAATGAAGGTCATGACTACGCACGGCCCTAAGAAGCTGCCTGATGACTACGCTGGGAAGTGGTTCGTGCTCTTCAGCCATCCAGCGGACTTCACCCCGGTCTGCACCACCGAGTTCGTCGCGTTCGCTAAGCGCTACGAGGACTTCAAGGCGTTAGGTGCTGAGCTAATAGGGTTAAGCGTTGACAGCACCTTCAGCCACATAAAGTGGATTGAGTGGATCAAGGAGAAGTTAGGGGTTGAGGTGCCCTTCCCGATAATCGCTGATCCGCAGGGCAGTGTAGCTAGGAAGCTCGGGATGCTTCACGCGGAGTCAGCAACTCACACAGTCAGAGCAGTATTCGTCGTAGACAATAAAGGCGTCATCAGAACCATACTGTACTACCCGCTCAACGTAGGCAGGTTAGTGGATGAAATACTAAGAGTAGTCAAGGCACTCCAGATAAACGACAAGTACGGCAGGGCGACCCCAGCTAACTGGCCTAACAACGAGCTAATAGGGAAGGCAGTCATAGTACCGCCAGCATCAACGGTTCAGGAAGCCAGCGAGAGAATGAAGAAGTATAAGTGCTTCGACTGGTGGTTCTGCTACGAGGACGTTGTCAGCGATGAGGAAGTGAGTAAGGTAAGAGGGTTCCTTGAAAGGGCGGCAAAACCAGCAGAGAAGTGAAGTATTCCTGCAGAATAGCAGCTAACTATTAGGTTAAGCCTGAAGCGCTTTTAGCTCCCTAAGCAGGCATCTACTTGGCTCGGGTCTAACGATGTTACTCGGGCCTTTTTACCTAGGTTACGGATGCCCCTAGGCTGAAACAGCATACTAGGTGATTTAAAAAGCATCACATTAGTTAAGAGTCTTACCTAGAGTAGCTTGTTTTATTATGTTTGTCTCACACAATATTTTCTTGAGAAGTGTGAGCAATCATGGCAGGCCTTGACGATAAGGAGAGGAAGCAGAGACCTAGGAAGGTATTTGGTGTGGTCGAGCTAGATGATATTATTGGCGAGATTCCATCGAACTACGTTATCCTGCTAGAGGGGAGACCCGGAACGGGCAAGACATCCATCGCGCTAATGACTCTCTGCAGGAATGTGCGTGAAGGCAGAGCTAGGGTGCTTTACGTGACTTCCAATGAGTGCTTTAACAAACTAATTGAGGTCGCTAAGAGCTTGAGTTGCGACCTAGAGTCTAGAGTTCGGGAGGGTAAGGTAAAGATAATTGAGTGCCCTACCCTGGGAGACGAGTACCTAATCGAGATGATTACCGAGGAAATAATGAAGAACGTTTTAGAAGGCTACGACATGGTCATAATTGACAGCGTAACCCCCTTAATGAAGATACTTGAGTCATACGCTAAGAAGAGGGCATGGCTCCACACGGTAATCTATAAGATAGCGTCAGCCCATAACGTCTCCGTCATTATGGTGTGTGATAAACTCATGGAGCAAGACCCAGACATATCACTCTTGGAGTACTTGGCGGACGTAGTGGTTAGCCTCAACTACGACCCAGACGCGGTGTTCCCTAGGAGCCTGCGAGTACTTAAGTTTAGGACCAAGTATGTCCCCACATACCCCATATACTTCGACATATCAAGCAGAGGCGTAAAGGCCATAAACGCTATTAGCAGTGCTCTCGCCGAGACGCTGAGAAGTAAGAGAAAATCAATCAAGATAAACCACGATGTACCTACAAAGCTCTTTGGTAAGGAGCTGAAGCCTGGAACGCAGGTAGCGATAATAATTAAGTATCCGGCAACAGGACTAGGGCTTCTCTACCCCTACTTGGTCCTCAAGATAGGGTTGGAGGCACTACGTAACGGTGTTAAGGTAGGTATAATTTACTTCAGTAGGAGAAGAAAGCACCTTCTGGAGGAGGAGGGAATATTGGGTAGGATTCTTAAGGATAGGATAGTGGAGATACCTGCCGAGGTTCTACAGAAGCAGGTGCCGCACTACCTGTACTACAGTGACCCTGAGCTAGGCGGGATAGATGTCCTAGTTGTTACGGGGTATGAGAAGTTAGTTGAGCTCTACGGTGTTGAGGAGGTCAACAAGATGCTCTCAATATATCATGTAATGGATGCTGACCTAGGCATAACCACGTTAAGGATCTTCAGAACAAGTCCCTCACACCCTGACCCACCATCATCGCTCAACGCCCTGAGCGACATAGTAATTGAGGTTACGCTGAATGAGGAGAGGGAGTGCTTCAACCTACGCGTGGTTAAGGGTAAGCACATACTCAGACCAATAACGATACTTGACACTGAGCTAAGGTACGTTGTTGAGAGCCTAAGGAAGGAGTTCAAGAATGCAGTGAGTGCCATAAGGAAGGAAGAGGTGAGAGCTCGTGAGTGAGTTAAGGGGTGAGGAGCTTAAGGCGAAGTTAAGGAGGCATGCAACGAGTGTGGCTCCCGGCCTCCTCCTCACCCTCAACATTTATTCGATGAAGCTGTTTGGGGAAGGTTTTGAGGATGTGTGCGTTAAGGATATGGATAAGTGTAGGGAGGTCATGCGCGTGGCGTGTAAGGATAGGGCGGTTGCTGACATGATGTTTAACGTGTTGATTAAGAAGATACTTGAAGATACTTCAGGAGTAGGCTAGCTAGTCGCTTCACGTTGACTTAAGCAGGTTCATTACTTCCTTATGTGTTGGTATGGCGCTTGACCCCAGCCTAGTGATCTTTATGGCGGCTACCGCAAGCCCGTACCTTACCGCTTCCCTGAGGTCCCATCCGCGGGTCATCGCCGTCAGTAGGCCTGCCGCGAAGGCGTCGCCGGCCCCGGTGGCGTCCTTGACCTTCGGCACCCTGAACGCCTCGAACCTCTCGCTGAGGTCCTCTGAAAGCACGTAGACTCCCTCAGCACCCATCTTAACGATCACTACTTCAGGGCCTAGCGACTTTATCTTGGACGCGCCTTCCTCGATGCTCGATGCCTTAGTTAGGGTTAAGCATTCCTCCGC
>JALVVU010000150.1 GCA_027023255.1 Desulfurococcales archaeon | reverse complement strand
GTGTGCTTGGCGCGGAGGTCTTGGTAGGGATGACCAGAGTCAAGATAGTAAGGTACTCACCATGGCTCGTACACTTCAATACAGGGGCATGCAACGGTTGCGACATAGAAGTGCTGGCAGCGATAACACCGCTCTACGACCCAGAGCGCTTCGGCGTTAAGTTAGCTCCCTCAATAAGGCACGGTGATATCCTAGTAGTTACTGGCGGTGTAACGAAGAAGGCCGCGACCCGACTTAAGAGGCTATACGAGCAGATGCCGGAACCAAAGTTCGTGATAGCCGTCGGTGCCTGCGGGTGCTCAGGCGGCGTTTTCTCGGGCAGTTATTCAATGGTTAGCGGCGTGGACAAGGTCGTCCCAGTCGACATGTACGTCCCGGGATGCCCTCCCAGACCCGAAGCAATACTTCACGCCATACTAAAGCTCCTCGAAAAGCTCCAGAGGGGCGAGGCCCCGAAGAGGAAGGCTGAGGAGGTGGCGAGGGCGTGAGTTCCGACCCGCTGGAAATACCTGACGTGTTGAAGCCCATTGAGAACCTCCTCAAGGGGGTGACGGTAATGAAGCCGGGCAGGGTAGTGGCGCTACTAGAGCCGGGCGACGTAGTTAAGGCGTACGTGGCCCTCAAGGCGAGGTACGGTGAGACAGGTCTTTACTTCTCGACGCTCGTGGCGACGGACCTCAAGGATGAGGGGAAGATAAGGATTGACTACTACATCAATGTTCTCGAGAAGAACCAGTACGTCGTCCTAAGGACTTACGTCCCGCGCGACGACCCGAGGATAGAGTCCCTCCTTAAGGAAGCCCCTGCCGCACTCCCTGGTGAGTGTGAGGCGTACGACCTCTTGGGAGTTGTCTTCGAAGGTAACCCGCACTTAAGGAGGGCGTTCTTCGTGCCAGAGGAAGTTGCTGAGAAGGACATATTCCCCTTAAGGAAGGATGCGGGGGTGTGAGGGAGTGACGGAGGAGGTAAGTAAGGTAGATAAGGTAGTCGAGATACCCATGACTGTCGAGATTCCGGTGGGTCCACAACACCCGGCGGTCCATGAACCCATACTTATCAAGGTATATGCTGAGGGCGAGTACGTGGTTAAGGCCGAGGCGTATACAGGGTACAACCACAGAGGCATAGAGAAGCTCGCCGAGAAGAAGACCTTCTACCAAGACATATTCCTTTGCGGTAGGGTCTGCGGGATCTGCAACGCCGTGCACGCCGACTGCTACGTTAGGGCGCTGGAGCACATACTTAATAAGGAGCCCCCACCCCGCGCTAAGTACCTAAGAACCCTCGTTATGGAGCTGGAGAGGCTCCACAGCCACATGCTCATCCTCGCCGTTACTGCGGAGATAGTGGGGTTCGACACGCTATTCATGCACATGATGAGGGACAGGGAACTCATAATGAAGGCGAAGGAAATAGTGACCGGGAACAGGGTTCTCGCCGACTACATCATGGTGGGCGGGGTGAGAAGGGACCTTAATTCCGAGAAGATGGATAAGCTCAAGAAAATACTGACTAAGGTCGAGCCAAGGATAAGGTACTACTGGAGGGTCTTCGAGGAGGACGTCACGCTAAACAAGAGGTTAGTTGAGGTCGGGAGGCTAACGCCCGCCCAAGTAACCAGCCACGGCTTACTGGGGCCCGTGGCTAGGGCCTCAGGAGTGGCGACGGACTCCAGGTACCACGACGCTTACGACGCCTACGCTGAAGTACCCTTCAGGATAGTCACTAGGAAGGAGGGAGACTGCATGGCTAGGTCACTCGTGAGGTTCGAGGAAATGCAGGTCTCCCTAGAGATCTGCAGGTACATACTCAACCACCTACCGGAGGGCGAGGCAGTGCCAGACGAGCGCAGGCTCCCAAGGAGGTTCCCGGAGGGCGAAGCCTTCACGACAGTTGAGGCGCCTAGAGGTGAGCTAACGTACTACGTGATGAGTAAGGGTGGGGTCAACCCGTACAGAGTTAAGATTAGGACACCCTCGTACAACAACATAATAAACACGGTGCCCTTCTACGTTGGCCACATGGTAGCTGACGTCCCAGCAATACTAGCGAGCTATGACCCATGCATATCCTGCATGGAAAGGGTCACGGTGATCGACCTGCGCAGAGGGACTAGGAAGAAGGTAAGCGTACGTGACTTGGCAAGGGGTGAGGCATAATGGCTAAGATTCCCCTACTGAAGGAAGTCGTTAAGCTCATCTTCAGTAAGCCAGCAACGATCCAGTACCCCAGGGAGGAGACCCCTGTCGAGCCTGACGCTAGGGGGAGGCAGTACGCTGACCTCAGCAAATGCGTTGGGTGCTCGCTATGCATGATTGAGTGTCCTCCGAAAGCCATTAGGATGGAGAAGATACCTGAGGGGTATGAGGTTCCAAAGAGGAACGCAAGGAAGATCTACCCAGTCGTAGATTACTTCAAGTGCATCTACTGCTACAGGTGCGTGACGGTCTGCCCAACCAAGGCCTACGTAGTGACTAATGAGTACCGCCTCGCATCGGACGCCCCAGTGAATTCTAGAGAGCTCTCCCTCTCAACGCTTAAGAAGGCAAGCCAAGAACCTAGTCAAGGTGAAGGGGTGAGTAAACAGTGACTGTGAGCGAGTCCGAGGTAATTACCTTCATCATCATCACGCTCCCAATATACATGGCGGCATTCACGCTGTACGCTGTGAGGGCGCTTAAGGGCCCCACAATACCTGACACGGTCCTAGCCATTGACGCCATGACCTATGACCTAGCGGCCTTCCTCGTGGTGCTCGCGATTTTCTTCAGGTCACCGATCCTAATACCCACCGCGATAGTGCTCGCGCTCTGGGTTTACGCCCTAGACATCTACGTGGCAAAATATCTTGAGTCGAAGGAGATGGGTGAGTGAGATGGCCGTGCCTGCAGGGCTGGACTGGGTCCTCGTAATAATCGGGGAGATAATGATAGCCGTGGGCGTAATAAGTGACCTGATAGCGGCCATAGGCCTGCTGAGGTTCCCTAACTTCTACGTTAGGCTGCATGCCGCGACCATAGGGACGATATGGGGTGCCTTCGTCCCCCTAATAGGTGCGGCCCTCGTTGCCGCCGGAGCTGACTTCCTAGGAAGGTATAGGTGGTTCATGGCTGGCGGCGCCGTCATCACTGCTGTACTGATACTCATCCTAGGTCCGGCAGGTAGCCACGCCCTAGCAAGGGCGGCGCATAGGTCTAAGGCGGCAGTGGTTCAGCCTAAGGTCGTGGATCACCTGGAGGAGGACTCCCGCGCACCCTCGCCCAAGGAGGAAGGCGGGGAGGAGAGTGAAGCTGAGGTTAAGGAGGGTGGTGAGCCGTGATAAGCCCTGAGACTCTGGTCTTCGGAGTCCTCGCCGCCCTCGGCCTGATCTCGATGGTAGCTACGTTCATGGCGGTGATGGAGAGGGACTTACTCAAGGCCGTGCTCTTCTCCGCTGTTCAGAGCACGGCGTACGCCTTCATGTTCTACATACTCATGGCTCCGGACATCCTCCTAGTTTACGTGCCTGTCGCTGTCGGGCTCTACCCGGCAGTCATACTTTTCCTCATAAAGAAGACAGAGCGCTTTGAAGGAGGTGAGGAGGAGTGAGGAGGGCATACAAGTACGCGGTCCTCGTCGCAATGATCGTGTCAACCCTAGCGTTAGCCTTAGCAGTCTCGGCGGGCGGGCTCGGCTACGCTCTCCCATTCCCGGCAGTAAGGAACCTAGCGTACTGGTACCTTAGGACAACATATAACCCCTTCATGCCTAAGTTCACTGCCTCTGCACCGGAAGCAGTCACGGCGATAGTGTGGGACTACAGAGGCTTAGACACGCTCTTCGAGACCTCAGTGTTCTTCCTAGCCATAATAGCGAGCATGGCACTGATGAGGGGCATTGAAGTAAAAGCACCTAAGTCAATAAACCTCAGCAAGTACGGGATGTCAGCAATAGTCAAGACAGTCACCAAGATAACGGTCGCGATAATACTTGCCGCGTCAGCGTCAATAGCCCTGCACGGTCAGCTAACACCTGGCGGAGGATTCCAAGGAGGCGCGACCGCCGCGGTAGCCCCCCTAGTCATCATAGTGATATTCTCACTCTACTTCGCCGTGAGTTCCGGAATTAAGAAAAAATCAATGCTCACCCTAAGAACCCTGGGCTTACTCGGCATAGGCGTCACATCATTCGCAGTAATCGTTGCTGGCCTAATACTCGGTAAGGCAGCGTACGTATTCCAGAACCAACCTAAGGAAGCCGCCCCAATAGGCTTCCCATCACATATTCTAGGGGTTCCGATGGGCGGGACTCTCCTCTTCTTTAACATCTTCGAGTTCCTAGCGGTTGCGGCGGGCTTCACTATAGTCTTCCTCCTACTCTCCGTGCCGGAGGAGAGTGTTAGGAAGGTCTTGGAGGGAGGTGAGGGGCATGATTGACGTGAACGCGTTCCTATTCTCGGTACTGGTTTTCAGCTTGATAATGAACCTAGGTATATCGCTCTACGGGATATTCTGGCGTCCGAGCCTAGTGAAGAAGATCATAGCGCTAACGATCCTAGGCGATACGGCTAACGTCCTAGCGATAGTCGTGGGTTATAGGGCGTGGATAGCTCCCAACAGACCGCCAATACCGCCCGTACTAACGACCTGGAAGCCCACAGCAACGGACTTAAGTAAGTTCTCCAGCCTAGCGGTAGATCCCCTGCCGCAGGCCCTAGTGCTGACGGCAGTAGTCATAGGGTTAGCGGTCACGGTATTCCTAGTGTTCCTGACGATCCAGGTGTACAGGTTGCACGGAACAACGGACGTGAGGAAAATAGCTAAGCTGAAGGGGTGATGAGGGATGGCTGACAGGCTAGTTAAGGCGGTTGGTCCAGCAGTCCTTGCCTTCATAACCTACATAATCTTCAGTGGCTCCGTAACCCCGTATGACTTAGTCACGGCAACCGTAGTTGCTGTGATCGTTGGTCTGCTCGTAGCAAACCTCATGATCCATAACCCGAGGAAGCTACTGCAGGTTCAGAGGCTAGGGTGGCTAATAGTATACGCTATCAGGTACTTCTTCATCGATGAGGTTAAGGCCCACCTAGATGTAATGTCAAGAATAGTTAGGCCTTCGATGCCCATAAACCCGGGCATAGTTAGGGTTCCTTACTACGTTGAAAGCGACTACGCCATGACCACCATAGCTAACTCAATAACCAACACGCCCGGCACGGTCGTTGTCGACCTAGACACTGAGAGGAAAATATTCTACGTTCACTGGATCGATGTGAAGGCCCTAGAGGCCGAGAGAACCAGGAAGGAGATCTCGGAAGTTTTTGAGAGGTTCGCTAAGAGGATCTTCGATTAGGGGGTGATGATGCGGTGGAGGCAGGTATCCTGACGATAGGGGCGCTCGCACCGATCCTGGTGGTGCTCGCATTCATACTTCCTCTCCTAGGAATCTTCATAAAGAGGAAGATATTCTTCCATGCCTACGCCGTGGTAGTGACTGCGTTAATCGCGGCGGCCACGACGTATAACTTAATCGTGGTGTGGAGGGAAGGGCCTCAACTATACGCGTTCGGCGGGTGGCCACCACCGCTGGGCATTTCTTACGAGGTGGATGCGCTGGGGGCTGTCCTCGGAGCCCTCACAGCGTGGGTGATGCTGTTCATAGCGATCTACAGTCGCTGGTACATGGATAAGGAGACCGGGATACCTTACTACTACACACTCCTCCTAGGGCTTGAGGCCGGGCTAATAGGGTGCATATACACGGGCGACGTATTTAACCTATTCGTAATGCTTGAGGTGCTCTCCATAAGCGCGTACGGTCTCGTGGGCTTCCACAGAGGACGCGCGGAAGCCGTGGAGGCAGCGGTTAAGTACGGCATCATAGGCGCGGCAGCAACCACCGTCTACTTCATTGCCCTAGTCTTCATTTACGGATCCTACGGCACGCTGAACATGGCTGACCTAGCCATTAAGGCGAGGGTAATGGCTGTCGCAACACCCTTCAGCGGAGGGTATTACGGGAACATAGCGGTCGCTGCCGCATTAGCTGTCGCGCTATCGCTGTGGGTCTTCACGTACAAGTCAGCGCTATTCCCCAACCACTTCTGGCTACCTGACGCCCACCCCGAGGCACCGACGCCGGTGTCCGCCGCCCTCTCGGGCCTCGTGGTGAACATAGGTGCGTACGCGGTGATGAGGTTCCTCTACACGATGTTCGGCTCTAACTCCGTATTAACCGTGGCTAAGTACCCGTTCAGGGACATCATTCTTTGGGCACTCCTAATACTAGGCATAGTGTCGGGGCTGGTCGGCGCGTTAATGATGATAGTTCAGGAGGACATCAAGAGGTTACTGGCGTACAGCACGGTCAGCCACATAGGGTTAGTGTTCATGGGGCTCTCCCTAGGGTTCTCAACCGTGCCCCTAGCGGCGACGCAGGAAGCCCTCACGGCGTCACTCTACCACCTAATAAACCACAGCGTCGGTAAGGCCCTCCTCTTCATGGCTGCAGGCATATTCATAGGTATCGCCGGAACCAGGAAGCTAGACGGCCTAGCAGGCTCAGGGAGGAAAGCACCCTTAGCTACGGCCGCGTTCTTCATAGGTTTCCTCCAGCTCATGGGGTTACCGCCCCTCGGAGGGTTCTTCAGCAAGTTCCTCCTCTACTCAGCATTCATGGAGGCCGGAATGCCGATAGTGGCTGTGCTCGTCGTGATTATCTCAGCGATATCGGTACTGGGTTACGCGAAGGCAATGTACTCGGTGTGGTTCAGGCCGTCAGCGAAGGAGTTCGAGAACGTCACTGGAATAACCCTACCTACAGCGGTAGTGCTCCTCCTAGCAGTAGCGTGTGTCGGGTTAGGTATTGCGGCACCCTACCTAACGAGTGCGCTCTCCACAACCATAGCTAACTCACTCATGAGTAAAGGTGTGCTCAGCTACATTCAAGCCTTCCTAAAAACAATAAACTACCTGTCCCCACCATGAGGTGATGCGTGATGGCTGAAGTAATAATAGTTGGAACCCCGCTCGAAACACTTGTTCTCTTCGCGTTAATGGGGCTGACCGCCGTGGTGGCTGCCCTAATATACCTAGCGCTAAGGCCTAAGTACGGTAAGCGAGGAGGGCAGGCAGAGGAGCCCTACCTAAGCGGTGAGGGCCCGGAGATAGTCAGGAGGTCTGAGGCACCGTCACCGTCCCTCTTCTGGGGCTTCATACTGGGGTACTTCAGGAGGCTATACGTGTTCCTGAGGGACTACATGCACACGGGGAAGCTAAGCGACTGGGCAGCGTACATGGCTGGTTGGTTAGGTTTAGCTGGGGCGTTAGCGCTCATAGTGTCAATATACGCGCTTATTTGGGGGTGGCCGTGAAATGATGGACGCGGTAACGGTAGCGTTACTAGTAGTTGCTGTGCTAGTGTTCCCTGGCCTACTATTCCTGTTTGTACTGTCAATGCTTACCGAGTGGTGGGAGAGGAAGATAGTTGCTAGGGCTCAAGCAAGGATGGGGCCATCATACGTTGGCCCGGTAGGTGTGTTGCAACCCTTCGCGGACTTCATTAAGCTACTGAGTGTGAAGGAGGAGATAAGGCAGAAGTTCGCCACCCCGGGCGTCGCTAAGGCATTCGCGTTTGCCGCGATCGGCGCGTTATCAGCCACCCTACTAATGCTTCCCCTATCCCCCGTGAGGTTAGCGGCTAGCTACGACATCATAGTGCTCTCCTACATTTGCTGTGTATGGGTCCCCTTCGCGGTCGCGGTGATGGGGATGTCCTTCCCCAACCCATTCACCGGCGCGGGCGTATCAAGGTTCCTGACACTCTACGCCGTATGTGAGCCGGCGTTCTTCGC
>JALVVU010000149.1 GCA_027023255.1 Desulfurococcales archaeon | reverse complement strand
CTGTAGAGGGTTATCTTCTCAACACCAACGCGCCAGAGCTTCCTTACAACCTTAACCGTGTCCTTGATAACTTGCCGGTCCTCGCCGGGTAACCCATGTATCACGTATACGTAGGGCTTAAGCCCGGCTTTCCTAAGTAGCTTGACTGCCCTGATAACCTCATCCACTCTTGAGGGTCTGCCGAGCGCGACGTGGTGGCGTGGGTGTCCTGACTCAAGCCCTATGTGTACGGGGGTACCTCTGAGGTACTTGCCAAGGAGTTCCGCCACCTCCTCATTAACTAGGTTTGGCTTCACATTCTCGATCATTATGTGCGCCTCTCCCTCAATAACCTCGGGTATTGATGTAACCTTGCGGAGTAGGGACTCTATTGCCGTTAGGTTTGGGGGCGGGTTCCTGGGGTCTGTTAAGGGTTCTGGCGCGACGAGCCAGTCCCGACCGTAGTCAAGGAAGTCAGGAGCGCTTAACACGACCCTCCTCACACCTAACTTAATGAGTTCCCTAACCTCCCTCACTATGCTGTCCTCAGGCCTAGACCTAGCTGGACCGAATATTGCTGGCACCGAACAATACCCACAGCCGGGAGGGATGCCTGACGGGCAGGTCAGCCTCTCCCTTAAAGTACCTCCCCAGCACTTACCGCAACCCACGCACGGTTTCCTGTTGGGCAACGGTATCGTGGGCCTGTGGTAGTTACTGCAACCACGCACCACCTCAACGTACACCCTGGCACCCCACCAGCCCGGGTAGTTGGTGACGACGTCTACTGACGGCGTGTAACTCCATAGAGGTGGTATGGGCGCCCAAGACGGTCCTGGATTCCTCACCACCCGCCCCCTTGAGAGGTATATTAAGTTAGGGACCTCTGTAGGCTCACCATTGCCTTCGAGTACGTTAATGAGTCTCGGTATAGATACCTCCCCCTCACCCCACACCACGTAGTCGAAACCTGACCTAAGGAGGTGCTCGTAATCAACAAAAGAAGGGCCTCCAGCAACGGCGGGTCCTCCACGCCACCTACTGAGCACCCTAACCATAGATGGTATGTCGGTAACCATTCCAGAGACAAAAAGTGCTTCATACCCGCTGAGGGCCCCTGATTTCCGGACCGCTTCCTCACACTGGATTACATCAGCCTCGCAGCCTCCACTTTCGAGTATTCCCGCAACTAAGCGGGGCCCTACACCTATGGCGTCGAGGGTCGCGTGCCTCCTTACCTTGGTTCCCCGGGCCAGGCAGTCTACTACCGCTACCTTAAAGAGTCGACACCCGTACCTTGCTTGTTAAGGGGGCTTAATTGCCATTCATTGCCTACTTGCCATGGTGACCTATTAGGTCCTCAAGCATACTGAATAGCTCTCTCACACCCTCTCTGCTTATGCTGTAGATCCTGTACCTCCCCCTCACCTGGACCTCCACTAAGCCAGCCTCCTTCAGTGCTCTTAGGTGGTGAGAGACTAGTGTTTGCTCTATACCTAGTATCTTAGATATGGCACACACTGGGAGTGGGACGTCCCTTATGAGGGCGAGTATTGATAGCCTCACGTTGTTTGCTGTTGCTGATAGCATCTGAACAGCCCTGTTTATTACTTCCTCATCGGGCACCTCTAACTCAACGTCCTTGACGCCCTCGTAGATGGCTTTGAGGTCGGGGCCGCACTTACCCTTGACCCCGAGTTCAGCTATGAGTTCGTGGAGCCGCATAATGTTATAGCACCGATATAATATTGCAGATATGTAAAGATATGCATTATTCTTACGAATTACATTTCACGGGCATTAGTCAAAAACTTTTATTCGGCCGTATTACTCTATCGCAAAATTTTATAACGATTAGAGCAATAACACATATTTCCGTAGACTCTCTTCCTTGGAAACAAGTATTTAACTAAGGGACCCTCAATAAACTTTTCAGGTATGAGCGTAATGATCCCGTCACTGACGTCCTTAGCAGCGTTGGCCGCGATGACCGTGGCGGTATCGCCCTCTGGTGCGATGAGTCCTGGCCCGCTCACCGCCTCAGCAATAGTTCTGGGAGGACAGGGCCGAGGCTGGAGAGCAGGCCTCTTAGTTGCGTTAGGGCATACCTTAGCTGAGCTGCCCTATGTGGTATTGCTTTGCGTGGCGTTCAGGTATGTCGGTTCCGTGCTTCAGGGACCCGTGGGTGCTGTCTTAGTTATCGGTGCCGCCGCCTTCATAACGTATTTCGCGGTACTACTGATTAGGGACGCGCTCAAGCCCAGCCCACCCTCCCCCAAGGATGGGTTGGATAGCGGTAAGCGATCCGTGGTTTCGGGTGGTTTAGGGCCCGTGCTTACGGGTTTCCTCCTAACCGCTCTTAATGCGTATTTCCTGCTTTGGTGGGTTTCAGCGGGCCTCACGCTAATAGTGACTGCTTCCTCTCTGGGCGTTGTTGGGGTTGCCGTGATGTACGTTAGTCACGTGTGGCTTGATTACGCGTGGTTAGGGGTTATGGGTGAAATCGGTGGGAGGGGTGCCGCGTTAATGGGCAGTAGGGGTTATAGGGTGTTCTTGGGAGCCATGGCAGTAATCTTGCTGTTCTTCGCGCTTAACATGGTGTTAGCTAGGTTTGCAGGCGTCTCGCTACTTCCTTGAAGTCATACTTAATTACTTCGCGTCCCTTTTTTCGAGTGGCGAAGGGAAACGCGTGCTTTCTGCTTAAGCATTGTTAGGAGGTGCCTACATGGTGAGGTTAGGTAGGCGCGAGTTAATAGCGTTCATCGCGTTAGGTCTCGTATCATTGTTCGCTGACATGACGTATGAGGGAGCTAGGTCCGTTCTGGGCGCTTACCTCGACGTGTTAGGGGCTGGTGCCGTTGTTGCTGGCTCGGTAGCTGTCGGGGACTTCCTGGGGTACGTTGCTAGGGGTGCTGGCGGAATGCTAGCGCATAGGCTGAGGTCCGGTAAGGCTTACTGGGCGTTGGTGTTCTTGGGGTACGGGATAAACTTGTTTGCTGTGCCTGCCCTAGCCTTCGCCGGCAACTGGGGAGTTGCGTTAGCCCTCATACTTATTGAACGCATCGGTAAGGGCTTACGCACACCAGCCAGGGACACGATACTGGCTGAGATTACTGAGGGAATGGGTAAGGGTAAGGGATTCGGCCTACATGAAGTCATGGATCAGACTGGGGCCGTGGCGGGCCCAGCCTTCGTTGGGTACGCGCTCTTCACGTCTAGCGGCACGTACTCCGAGGCCTTTAAGATGCTCTTCATACCGGCGCTCGCCGCGCTACTCATGCTTAGCATAGCATTCATAAACTACCCCTCCCTCAGGGGAGTAAGTGGTGCGAAGGGAAGTGAGGAACGCAAAGCATCCCTCGGGAGGAGCTTCTGGCTCTACACCATCGCCATGTCCTTGCTGGCGCTGGGCTTCATGCACTGGTCCCTAATAGCCTTTCACCTTAAGGCGAGTGGCGTCATGAAGGATTACGAGATAGCGTACATGTACGTGGTCGCGATGCTTGCCGACGCCGCCGTAGCTTTCCCTGCCGGTTACCTCTACGATAAGTTCGGCCCGAGAACCCTGATCATCGCGCCCTTCCTGGCCCTCGCAGCGCCAGCGACGCTTCTGTGGCCTGGCTTCAGTGGGGTAAGTGCTGTGCTTATTGCTGCTGTGGTTTGGGGTGCGTTAATGGGGCTTTACGAGACCAACATGAGGGTGACCGTGGCGGACGTGGTGCGGCCCGAGTTACGCGCATATGCTTACGGCATGTACGGAATGATATTCGGTGTTTCGTGGGCTGCCGGCAACGCGTTAATGGGGGCGCTCTACCCTGTCTCGACCTACGCTTTGCTCGCGTTCATAGCGCTTGTTGAGGCGGCGTCACTCGCTACACTAACCCTGTTTTTGAGGGGTTTCCGTGCGTCCTGAAGGTTGTTTTCTCGATACCCATTAACGACACTATTAGCCCGTAGACACCTACGAGTAACGCTATAATACCTGCCGACACCCCCGTGAGGAATCCCGCACCAGCAACTAAGCCTATCAGACCGCCTGGGTTCGGTAGGCCGAGCACCTGAAGTAAGTGCACGGCGCTGACCACGCGTGAAGCACCACCCACGATTACCGCTAGCGAACCCATGAGCAGCACCGCGTACCCCCAAGCTCTGACGTTACGGAATAGCTCGCCCTCCGGGTTCACTAGCTTCAGTAGGAGCGGCGCCAGCAACGCAATCCCCACCACTCCCAAATGCGCGTTCATTAGCGGTGAGGCACCGGCGAATCCAGCAATAAGTAAGCATATCGACCCAGCAACCAAGGTTATTAAGTAGGGCATACCTCCCCTCCTCACACTCTCCAGCGTCATGTACGTTGCTACGGCACCTACAACCTCAAGAATGCCCACCCCAACACTTAGTACTAGGATTGACACTACGCCCCGTAGCAACAACGTGAAGAGGAGGACACGGCACGCCGTAATGATGCGTGCCTCCTCCCTAAGCTCTTCAAGGCCTGGGACCCTACCCTCTAGCGCGTAAGGCACTATTAAGGCCACCGCGTAGAGCTGCATTAAATCCGAAACAAATCCTAGAAGCCCTGCAAGAGGTAGTGTCGCTGAAAAGTACCTCGAGTTGAGGATATAAACCAGCGTGTAGGTAATGTGAGCTGAGAAATATGTTAATACTTCAAGGAAGGCCGCTACGGTGAAGCCCAGTAATGCCAGCTTACGGTAATCAACTCCTGAGTAACCTAGGTAATCGGTACTAGTATCGTGCACCCGCATCCCGCCAACCCCGCCACTCGTCATTACGATCTTAACTTAAAGATAGTTACTGATGTGCTCCTATAAGGGTTTGTCATATTGTTATAGTTAATTATCGCTCCTCCTTGAACTCATCGATTCTTTGATTAAGCCCTTCCATCATACTCTGTAGGGTAAATCAGGTGTACCCGCATCCTAAGTCGTTGGCTAAGAGAGCCCTCTACTTGATGGCGTCCTCAGTAATTAGCGCTAGCAAAATTGAGGAAATACTGGTGCTTGACCACGGCAACGTTAGGCTCCCCACCCGGCTTCCTCGGGAGGAGGCTGAGGTCGTTGCCGTAGTTCCTCAGACCAACGTCCGTGAGGGTGCTGAGCGCGTTATTTACGTTTCCACTAATAGGGTTGGCCTAGCTTACCTTAATGGGAGGCTTCTCCAAGGATTTGGCAGGTACCACGAGCTCATATGGTTAGGGATGGATCCCTCGGCACTGGAACTCAAGCTTAAGTTCTTCAGGACAGGGTTCCTAGGCTCACACGCCGATCCCCCTAAGCTGGAAGGCTTGACCCACGCCACCATACTTAAGGATGGGTGGGTATTGGGGCTTAAGGCGCTACACCTCATTGAGGCGGCGGAAGCGATACGTAGCATTAAGCCGGAGGTTAGTGAGGAGCTACTGAATCTAGTCAGGGACACCCTAGATAAGGCGTACGTTGAGGCGCCGCCTCTCCACGGATTAAGCTTCGTCATGGAGGTAGTGGATCCCTCCCTAGCTTCATTCCCTCCCTCAACGGACGAGTTACGCGTAATGATGAGGGAAAGACCCGACGCCTTAGTTGAGGCGGGCTTCAGGCGCGTTGATGAGGGAGAGTTACTGAAGGGCGTTAGGGAAGGTCTGCAGGTACTGGCTGAGGGGCTTAAGGAATTAAGGAGGAAGTGGTGGAAGGAAGGTAAGGTTCACGCGGTCGCCATATCACACCTGGATGCGGCGTGGCTCTGGCCTTACTCTGAGGGTAGGTTAAAGGCTATTCACACGTTCGCTAACGCGTTGAGACTCCTCAGTGAGTTCAGGGACGTAACGTACGCCCAGAGCTCGTCGCAGTACTACGAGTGGGTTAGGGAGGCGGAGCCTGACCTACTGGGGAGGGTGCATGAGGCCGTCAAGAAGGGTAGGTGGGAAGTTGTTGGGGGTATGTGGGTTGAGAGTGACGCCGTCCTACCTGGGCTGGAATCCATGGTTAGGCAGTTCTACTACGGTCAGAGATGGTTTGAGCGGGAACTAGGTGTTAAGGCGTCCATCGCGTGGCTGCAGGACTCCTTCGGCTTTAACCCCATACTACCTCAGATAATGAGGCAGGCCGGCATCAAGTACTTCCTAACGCATAAGCTTGAGTGGAGCACCTACAACAGGTTCCCCCACACGCTCTTCAGGTGGCGCGGGATTGACGGGAGCGAAGTATTAGCCGCTCAACTAGGGCGTGCGTTCGTTGAGACCGTCACTGCTGAGCGCCTGCTTAGTGCTTGGAGGGAACACGGCGTTAAGGACGTCCTCCCTAAGGCCTTAGTGATTTTCGGGTATAGCGACGGCGGAGGCGGCCCTAACGAGGAGCAGGTGCTGAAGCTCAAGACCTTAGCGGAAGCGCCTGTGTTACCTGAGGTTGAGTTCGGCAGCACTGAGGAGTACTTCAGGGAAGCTGAGAAGTTCTACGATTCCCTACCAGTGTGGTTCGGTGAGCTTTACCTGGAGGCGCACAGGGGGGTGTTCACCACTAACTTGAGGTTGAAGAAGCTCGTGTTTGCCCTCGAAACCGCGTTGCGTCATGCTGAGACCGCGTGGTCGCTGGCGCACATCCTCGGGGCCGAGTACCCTGAGGAACTCTTGGATGACTTATGGATGACCCTACTCAGGAATGAGTTCCATGACGTTCTATGCGGCACGTGCACTACTGGAGCCCATGAGGAGGCTTACGCGGAGCTTGAGGAGGCTCTGGGGAAGGCACGTGCGCTACTGGCCGAAGGTGTCCGCAGGCTAGCTGAGCTGACGGGCAGGAGGGGGTTAATCGCCTTCAACCCATTGCCTTGGGGTAGGGTATCATTCGTTGAGGTTCCTAAGGACACGGTGAGGGCCTGTAGGGAGGCTCAGCCACTCAGTAACGGTAATGTGCTTGTGGCCGTGAACACCCCTCCCTTAAGCATTGTTGACTTGAGTGAGTGCGTGGGTGTGGAGGAGGTCAGCGTGAGCGTGGATAATGAGGGCATCGTCATCGAGAATGAGTTCTTCAGAGCTGTTCTGATGAGTGATGGGCGCCTAATTAGCTTCTTCAGTAAGGAGCTTGGGAGGGAAATGCTTAGGGCGCCTAGCAACGTGATTGTCGCGTACGATGATAAGCCTAGGGAGTGGGATGCGTGGGAGATTGATGAAGACTACGACAGGCTCTCATGGGTCGTTAATGACGGAGTGACCAACCCTCCTGAGGTGCTTGAGGCTGGACCTTTAAGGGTGCGTGTTCGCTTTAGGTGGCGCTTCAGGTCCTCGGAAATCATTGAGGACGTCATCGCTTATGGTGGGAGGAGGGAGCTCCTGTTCAATATTACGTTCAGGTGGCGTGAACGCAACATCATGCTTAAGGCTTGGTTCGATGCTGACGTCAACGCGAGCCACGCGCTATTCGATGTGGGTGCAGGGTACTTGGAGAGGGCTACCCACACAAACACTAATTGGGAGCGCGCTAAGTACGAAGTGTTCAAGCATAAGTGGGTTGCGCTGGAGGATGACCAGGCATTATTCGCGGTGATATCCCACGAGAGGAACGGCGTTACCGTGAGGTTCAGTAAGGTGGGCTTAACACTGCTTAAGTCACCCACCCTGCCGGACCCCATCGTTGATAGTGGTGAGTTAAGCACTTACTACGCCATCGCGTCCCTCCCCAGCAACGGCAAGCTACTCCTGACCCGGCTAGCCTACGAGGTGAGTAACCCAGTACGTGTTGTAATAGCGCCGAGCACTCGTGAGGGTAATGGTTTGAGGGCTGGCTACGTACTGAGGGTTGATGGTGACGTGATCGTTGAGAACGTGAAGAAATGTAGTGACTCAGATAAGTGCTTGGTGCTAAGAATGTACAACCCATTGAATAGACCCGTTAAGGCCGTGCTCCGTTTCGGAGTCCCTGTCGTTGATGTGTGGGAGTGTAACCTCCTTGAGGATAAGGTGTGTGAGGC
>JALVVU010000148.1 GCA_027023255.1 Desulfurococcales archaeon | reverse complement strand
TCTCGTTCCACAGTATGTGGCCGGAGGAGTCCACCTTAAGTAGGCCTGCATTGTAGAGTATGCTGTTTATGTAGACTAACTTAGCGACGCTCCACTGTCCGTGGTCGGACACAACTATCACTGCAGTATTACTTAGGTTCACATTGTTTAGGAGCATCTGCACGAACCGGTCAGCCCACTCATAGACCTGCTCGAGGGCCTTCTCAGCCTCCTCGCCTAGTTTCTTGTTGTAGTAAGGCATGCTCGGGTCGGTTAGGCCCAGTAGCTCGTGCTGAGCATTATCTACGATGGGCGTGTAGGTCATTAGTAAGTTCCACTTCGTGTGCTCCATTAAGTACTTCGTCATGCCCATGAAGAACTGGTTCGTGAAGTTCAGAGTCTCCATGTACGTGTCCAGGCCGAACCAGTCGTGTGTCAGACCCCACCAGTCTCCGTCAGTGATCATACCTACCTTAACTACTACGTTGTTCCATATACCCTTAGCCAGGGTTTCGTTGTTGAACCATGCGGCGTTGAATGGCCTCATGAGTGAGCGGTAGAGCCTGAAGTTCTTCTCGCTAGCATTAATTAGCTTGAAGAGGGGTGCCACCACGTATGTCTTATTGTTATACGTTATCGTGGTGTTTACCGGCTTGCTCCACTGCCCCTCAGCGAGTACCGCAACTGCCTTGGCGGCGTCCTTAACCCCGGGCACTATGGCTACGTGGTCTAGCTTGAGGTCACCGTTGCTGTCGTAGACCAGCACCCACCAGACGTCGTCACCCATGGTGAAGTTGAATTCGTATGCCCTGTAAACCTTCCCTAGGCTGTTTAGGTTCGACCACCCGGTAGCTGTGTGCAGGGTTACGTGAACGGCCGCTGGCACACTTGAGTTTGTGGTGTAGAGCTTCGAGTACGAGATCGGCCATAGGAATGAGTCGTAGGGGTTGAAGAGCACCGCCCTCTTTACCTTGCCCTCCCACGCGCTAGGTGTGCTCTGCGGGAACGCGGCGACGACCGCCAGTAATCCCTGCTTGTCCGCCGTTACCCATATGGGTTCGGCCTGCAGGTACTTGCCGTTAAAGCCTGAGACGCCCTTATTGACGGGTAATCCAACTAAGTGAATGCTGTTACCCGTTATGCCAGTTATGTACGGTGGTGCCCCGGTCGACATGACGGCATGGGATACGGCGGTTGCTGAGGGGAAGCTAACTATCATTCCCTTGGCGTACGCGCCTTCATCCATCATTTTCTTAATGCCGGGTAGCAGGCCCTCCTGCGCGTACTTGTAGGTTAGGATAGCCTTGGCCGCGTCTATGCTCAGTATGACGACTCTCTGAGCGTACTTGGGCTTCTCGCCCTGCGGTACCTGATACGTTGAGGGCTTACCTACGTTACCCGCGAATGCAAGGATGCCGGCGAGCACTAGGGCTAGGAGTGCTATTGAGGCTAGAACGACAGGCCTCCTCATGTGTGCACCTCAATATATCATACCTAGAGGGTGTCTAAAATAGGTCGCGGATTAACGCTACCGTTTCCGTGGATCCCTGCGTGCTGGGTTCACGCTTAATTACGTCGTACGTACTGAAGCGTAGGGACTCGCGTGCTGGAGGTAATAGCTGCGCTGGCCGCCTTCACGCTGATAATAGTGATGGTTAGGTTGGGGAGGGACCTAGGCTTAGCGATCTTTGCGGGGTCATTAGTATTGCTTGCCTCACTTGCACCTGCGTCGATACCTGACACCTTAGTCGCTACCTTACTCAATATGAGGACAGTGTACTTAATCGTGATATCCTTCGCGATAGCGTTGTTTGCGGAGGTTTACGAGGTAACAGGGCTGGTTAACGAGATGGGGTTAGGACTTGCCAAGGCTTTAAGGAACCCATTACTTGCCGTAATGCTAGTGCCCGCGATAGTCGCGTTGCTTCCGGTTGCTGGCGGCGCGTTGATGTCCGCACCAATGGTCGGCGGCATAGGTAATGCGGCGGGACTAAGCGTGGGGGAGATGGTGTTCGCTAACGTGTGGTTCAGGCACATCATATTCCTGACATACCCGCTGAGCCAAGTAATGATAGTAACTTCCGCGGTAACGGGAGTTAGCGTCACTACGTTAGCTGGGATTCAGGCACCGATACTTGGTTTCACGGTGCTGATAGGCTACTTACTCATTAGGGGGAGGCACTCAGGCACCGGTCTAGAGGGCCTGCCTGAGGCGTCAATTCCGTTACGCTATTCCTTATCACCCCTCATCATCGCTGTCCTACTGGCATTAACCCTTCGTTATTTGCTAGGTCCTTTCGGCATGCCACTCGGCGTTGCCCTAGCGATTCCCTTAGCCATAATAGCTTCATGGAGGCTCGGAAAGCATGACTTAGGCCCGACATTACTTAAGGCTTTAAGGGGGAGGAGGGTTTGGACGATAACGTTTACGGCCTACACCATCATGCTCCTCCAGCACTCCATGGTGTCGACGGGGGCATCATCCGCGTTGGCTAAGCTACTCTCCTTAGTGCCCGCACCCACGGAGGTTCTCTACGTCATGGTCCCTGCCGTGATAGCTGTGTTGACGGGCTCGACGCTCTCCGGAGTAGTGCTCTCCATACCCATGCTTCCCCCACTACCTAATGCAGTTGTGGCTGCATCCCTCGTTTACGTTTCCGCACTAACCGCGTATATTGGGTCCCCCACGCATCTCTGCCTGATATACACGGCTAAGTACTTCGGGGAGAGAAGCATGAGGTCATCCTACAAGTACTTATTAATCGCAATACTCTCAACGTTACTCTTCGCTTACCTCTACCTTACTTCAATAGTCCAGAGATTCCCACTAGGGTGATTACGCCCTCAACGCCTAGGAGCACGAGAACAGATGCTAGTAGGACACCCACGGTTATCGACACTATAGCTTTATGCCTCTCCAGCCTAAGTAGGTGGGCTAGTAGGGCACCGGTCCACGCCCCGCTTCCCGGTAGCGGTATGGCGACGAACGCCGCTAGCCCCACGTACCCCCATCGCTCCACAACGCCCTTCCTGCGCTCTACGCGCTGGATAATCCTCAAGTACGTGTTCCTTAAGTGTGCAAGAAATCCCTTCTCTTGTCTCAGCAACCACCTCTCTACGGAACTCAGTAGGGCTAGGGCTACTGGCCCTATAGCGATGTTAGCTACTATGGCGATTATCACGCCGAGCCAGAACCTTGTGGCGCTGCTGTGGTAGATCACGTACGCCATCGGTATGGCGCCCCTAACCTCTATCGTCGGCAGGAACGCGACTACAGCTATCAGTAGGAGGTTCACTAAATCGTTACTCAACGCGCTGGAGCCCCCACATAATGGGCTGTGAGGGCTTAAAGGATTTCGTGTTAGAGGGACTCAACACACTTAACGTGCGGAGCGATGAAGGTAGTGGCGGTGTGAGGGGTTGACTGTCTTCAGGACAATCATAGCCGGGAACCATAAGTTTCCTAAGGCGTTAAGCGTGCTTGACGTTGGTGACGCGATCTACGACCCCTCAGCACCTGACGACGTCATAGCGTTCGTGCACCCGGCAGGGAGGGTTTGGGGGAGGGCCTTAATCAGGGTGAACACTAGGTCCCTTAGGGTTACGAAGTCCGTTCAGACGAGCTATGGGTGGGGGTGCGGCGACCTTAACGCGTACCCTGAGGAAGGCATTCTCCTAGCCACCCACTGCGTGGAGGGCGTGGTTGAGTTTAGGGATCTTGAGAGTCTGGAACTAAGGCGAGTGCTGAAGCTGGATGGTGTGGGGAGGGTTTCTTCAGCCGTCTTAGACTCCTCTGGTAGGTTATGGGTTCTGGGTGAGGACGGCCTATATGTTGTTAGTGAAAGCAGTGCTGAGGGTGTTAAGGTTAGGCGTGTTTTAACCGTGGCTGGTGGTGCGAGTATGGATTCCCAGCGTACTGAACCAGCTAGAACTATTGCCGTGGCTAGTTACTTAAGTCATTCCGTTCTCCTCGTGAGTGAGGACGGGTCTCTCAAGGCGTCAATACCTACTCCCTTCCCCGGCGGAGTACGCTACACCCACGATGAAAGGCTCATCGTGTCGAGCGGTAGGTTCCCCAAGCACGTCCAGCTAACCTTAGTTTACGGCGCGACTCACTTAAACCCTCGTTCAGCGTGGTTCGCTTACCTATGGGATTACGGGACGCTAGCTTCCAACAGGGCTGATTCGTGGGGTTTTGAGAGGGCCTTAATCCAGTGGTCGTTGAGCGCGTTCGAGGTGCCCTTGCCTCTGCCGAAGTTCAAGCCCTACGTCATCCCCCTAGGGCGTGGACGGGGAGGGAAACTACTTAAGCATGAAGGCTTCCATTCATTCACACCTGCCCCAGCCTTAGGGGATTGTGTCTTGCTCAGTGAGGGTGCGGGGAGGTTCGTTATTGAGGCGTTACTGCCCGAGTACTCCGTCACAGCCGCTCAGAGCGAGGAGAGGTGGGTTCCCGTGTGTGAGGGAGTTGCTGGCAAGCCTCTCAAGGTTCCATGCCCCTACCTGATTAGGGTGAGGGTTCTGGAGGGCACGATCGAGCGCGCTACGTTAAGTTGCGTACCTGCCAGCAACGCTATTTACCTCGGAGCTACTGAGGAAAACGGGTAGTTGGGCGATGGCGCTACGCCTTAAGTGCTCCTCATGCGGGCATCGCTTCACAGTCGTTGCGGGGACTACGTCGTGGTCATGTCCTAAGTGTGGTGGTTTGCCTGAGGCGGACTACAGCCCTGAGTGGAGACCTGAGGGTCAAGGCCTCGCCAGGTACTCTGCCTCCCTCCCGTTAACCCCTAGGATCTCGTTGGGTGAGGGCTCAACCCCGTTAGTTCTTAGGAGGGTTCATGGGGTTAACGTGTACTTTAAGCTCGAGTACCTCAACCCGAGCGGTTCCTTCAAGGATAGAGGGACGGCGTTAGCGATGACGCACGCTGTCGAGGCCGGAGCCTTGAGGGTTGTGGAGGACACGTCAGGCAATACGGGGATCTCTGTTGCGACCTATGCCGCCGCCTACGGAGTCAAGGCCGTGATCGTAGTGCCGCGTACCGCGCCCGAAGGGAAGAAGGAGTTACTGAGAACCCTCGGCGCTGACGTCGTTGAGGCCCCGTCTAGAGGTGACGCAGCACTCCTAGCACCGAAGATCGCTGGGGAGGTGAAGGGACTGCATGTGGGGCACACCATTAACCCACTATACATTGAGGGTGCAAAGACCCTGGCTTACGAGGCTTACGAGCAGGGTTTCAGGGGAGGTGAGGTGATCGCGCCGGTCGGTTCAGGCGGGTTAGCTCTCGGTGTGTTCAGGGGGTTCAGGGAGCTGGTTAAGTGGGATCTCCTTGACTCACTACCACGCCTCCACGTTGCTGAGGACGCGTCACTAACACGTGTGGACGCCCCCGTGAAGATCGGTTGGGGTAGGGGTGAGGAAGGGGGTGGGGCTGACGCCTTACTCGTTCCGAAACCACCCAGAATTAAGGAGGTTGCTAACGCTACCGCACTTACTAAGGGTTCCTCAGTCGCGGTAAGCCTTAAGGAATTGAGAGAGGCTTTAAGGGAGCTGTACAGCATGGGCTTCATAATCGAGCCCACGTCAGCCGCCCCCTTCGCCGCGTTAAAGCTACTCATCGAGGAGGGCATCATTGATAAGGGTAGTGACGTCCTAGTACCGCTAACTGGGTCCGGGTTGAAGGTACTCGCTACGGTCTCCAAGATGCTAGGGCGTGGTAAGCGGTGAGTCGTTAGTGCCTAGGAGGTATGGAGTGTACTTTGTGCAGGGATACGGGCCCGCCTCAGGAATAAGGCGGGTGCTAGGACACATACTCAGACGCGGTGATGTGGAAAGCGCTAATCTCCTCAGGATAACTAGGGAGGAGTCCTTAAGGCACGCTGAGGTTATGAAGCCACTGCTGGATGACGTGGTGAGTAAGGCTTCCGATATCATTACCGGGCTTAAGCCTGAACTTCATGAGGTGGCGCGGAGGTACTTATACCTACCAGTGATCCCGCTAGGCATAGAGAGACCCGCGCTTCAGGAAGCCTTCAAGCTATCGCGTGAACTCGTGAAGCGTGTTAGGCCATCACTTAAGCAACGCTTGCTTCCAGCCTACATGCTTGAGAGGGGAGGTGTTGGCTTAGGCACTAACATGGTGAGCATTACTAGTAGCCACATACTGGTAACTCTACACGGTTCCTTCCCCGATGGAAACGTTGTGAGGCCTAAGGCAGTTCCTGGAAGAAAGGAACTACTTAAGTTGGTGGAGGAGCTTAGGAGAAGGGATTACTTAACGCCTGACGAGAACGGTTCCCCGGTACCGGTGCTTGGCGCTGTCCTTCTCAAGCCCGTCACGGATACCATGGATAGTTTAGGTTCGTTGATTAGTGCGTGGTTTAGGGGTAGCTACGGTGAGTTACTTGAGCTGTCTGAGGAAATCGCTGAGGACCACGGCTCCAGGTTTTTCGCGTGGGATGCTTTCTTCTACCTAACCCATCTCGTGGTGGCTGTAGTGACTCAGGAGTTGGTTAAGCGGAAAAACATGCCTTTTCCGGACCCGGCTACGGGGGTTTTGGAACTGCTCCCACTATAGCTGCTTAATTACTCTGGCGGCGGCGGTGGTGCTGGGGGTACTCCCTCACCTTCGGGAGGGGCTACGGGTGCCTCAGCTGGTTGCTGCGTTGGTTGCGTCGGGGCTATCTGTAGGGCCTTGCTTATCTTAATCAGCGTCACTACCATTAGCAGTAAGCCAGCAATTAGCCCTAGTAACCCTGTTAGAACGCCTATAGCGCCTGAAGCCGCTATGAGGCCGCCGTACCTGAAGTAGCCCGTGCTCTGCCATATTATGACAGCACCGCCAACTATGAGTGATATGGTCAGCACTAAAGCTACCACTATGAATAACTTATTGACCGATGACGCAGTCTGAGGGTTTATTGACGAGAGTAGCATCGGTATGGCCGCAATAATTATTCCTATCCCAGCCACGCCCAGATGTGCCGACATTAGCGCGCCAGCCCCTGTAAACCCAGCTATCGTTAGGAAAATTCCACCAACGAGCACTACGAGACTCAGTATGAGGGGCGGAAACCTAAGGACCCCTCCTCTCATGAAGGCAAAGTAAGCGACTCCTAGAAGTATCGCCGCAATTAACTCGGTCACTCCAGGAACCGTAGCCCTCATTACGAGGAGCCCGATCGAGTCGATGAATAACGTGAAGATTATCATCATGGACGCTAGGATCACGCGCTTGTCTGTAGCTAATGACTTAGGGTTCAGGTTATTCAGGTCGATTGAGGGACCCGGTATTATCGATATTGGAACACCTGCTAAGGGCAATATCATGACCGCCGCACCTAGGACTATGATTCCAGAGAAGATCGCTAATGCTGGCCCAGCTAGGTTTACTCGAGCACCCCAAGCAGCGTATTGCTGGAGGAATGAAATTATTGCCGCACCAGTAAGTATTCTTAATAATCCATCAAAGAATGCCGCGCCCACGAAGAGCAATAGGCCGTACTTAAGTAGCTGCCCTGCAGGGATCTGCGTTCCGCCTCTATAGGCCATTGATGATTGTGGCGGCGGTGACGGAGTAGGTGATGCCATACTGTTGAACACCTATAACTGTAGTGTAGTGATTCACTTATAAAGATGAGGTTGGACAACTCCGGTTAATTGTTCCTGCTAATACTAGGTAGTGTGGCTTCGATTACCCTATCACTCACGGCTCTCCTCACAACTGCCACGAATACCTTCCCAATTAGGTCCGGCCCTACGCCATGGCCAACAACACGTGTAACCGGGCCGTGAGGCAACATGTACGCTATTACCTCCTCCTTCCTAGGATCGTAGCTCACACCGACCACCTTAACTTCCTTACCAACGAGCCTCCTCTTAGCAACGTAGTTTAGTTTCCTAACGAGGTTGTAGAGTGTGTGCGCTACTGACTTAATAGCTGGTGGCGGCTTGGGGAATCCCTCGAATGCTGTGCCCTTGATTGGTGTGAATCTGTAGAGGGTTATCTTCTCAACACCAACGCGCCAGAGCTTCCTTACAACCTTAACCGTGTCCTTGATAACTTGCCGGTCCTCGCCGGGTAACCCATGTATCACGTATACGTAGGGCTTAAGCCCGG
>JALVVU010000147.1 GCA_027023255.1 Desulfurococcales archaeon | reverse complement strand
ACACCCTACGCTAAATTCCTGTTCGACACGGGCCCCGACCCAACAGTGCTTGAGTACAATGCTAGGAAGTTAGGCGTGAACCTAAGTGACATAGATTTCGTGATAATAAGTCACTGCCACGGCGACCATGTAGGTGGGTTACCGTTAATAGCTAAGCTGAGGCCACGCCTCAAGGTTTACATCCCGCAACACTCAGGACTCCAGAACTACGTCAGGAGCTTAGGGCTAACCCCAGTACCGATAAACAAGACCACCGAGGTAGCGCCGGGCGTGTGGGTCCTCAAACCCCTCTACGGCCCCCCATGGGAGGAGGGCGCGGCCATAGCAACTAAGCTGGGGTTAGTGGTTCTGGTGGGTTGCTCGCACCCCGGGGTTAACAACATAGTCAGGGTAGCCATACATGATGTCAGCCCTCGTAAGGTCTACGCCGTCATAGGCGGGCTCCACCTAATGGGGGCCTCGGAGAGAGTCATAGCTGAGGAGGTGAATGACCTAGTTAGCATGGGCGTAGTTAAGGTGTACCCCCTACACTGCAGTGGTGAGGGTGTTAAGGAGTACCTGAAGAGCAAGTACCCCTCAATGCTGGGGGTAGGGGGCGTGGGGCTGAGGCTAACGTTCCCCTACGAGGCGGGCCGCGGTTAGTGGGGAGTTTAATTAAGACTTTAAAAGGGATTAACTGTTTAATTGTTTAGGTAAGATACTGATGAAATATAGAGAATACATACTGAAGGTCTCCTCCCTAACGCTACTCACCTTAACGCTACTCTCAGTGGCTGTAATCACCCAAACAAGGGCTGCCACACCAACTCAAGGGAGCAGTTGGACCATCATGGTATACATCGTCGGGGATAATGACCTAGAAGGGTACGCTCTACTCGATATTAACGAGATGGAGGCAGCCGTTAAGGCGTTCGGGCCGGGAAGCCCGGTACGCGTGATAGTTTACGTGGATAGGTCTGAAGGCGACTATGAGTTCGAATCCAGCAACCCATACGTAAGGAAAGCCGCCAACTCTAACCCGGAGTGGAGCGACGCACGCATCTATGAGATAAGGCATGACACGACGTTAAGGATCACATCAAAACTCCTTAAGGATCTCGGAGAGAAGGACTCCGGCGACCCGAACACCCTACTCTCATTCATAAAGTTCGCTGCGAGCTACGCTCCCGCGCAGCACTACGCATTAATAATATGGGACCACGGGGGCGGCCCAGGCATAGTTGGTGTTGACTTCGATAACGACCGCGACTTCCTAACACTGAGGGAATTAAGCTACGCGTTGAGTAGGTCAGGAGTTAAGTTCGACATAATAGGCTTCGACGCCTGCTTAATGGGGACCATTGAGACTGCTTACGAGTTACGTAACTACGCTAACTACCTAGTCGCTTCAGAGGAAAGCGAACCGACTGCCGGGTGGCCCTACGACTACTTCCTAAGCAAGCTCTACGCGAACCCCGCCATGAGCGGTAAGGCGCTAGCCCTAACCATGGCTAAGGACTACATAGCGTACTACGCTAAGGTCGGGGTTAGTGGGGACGAGATAGTCACTATGGCTGTCTACGACCTCTCAATCCTCAGGAACCCCAACGCTGCAAGCGTGCTTAAGGCATTCGCTAATTCCGCCCTAAACAATCCGAACCCCTTCAGATCAGCGAGGAATTACGTAAGGGAATTCACGCAGTACCAGGTTGATCTACCCTCCCTAGTGTCTAGGGTAGCTTCCGCAGGTGCTGGTAGCGCCGCGTCCCAGATGTCATCCCTCATATCAAAGCTAATAATATACTCTGGGGTGTATGGCGGGGACAAGAATGGAGCTAACGGGATAACCATTCACTACCCACGCAGGTACTCGAAGAGCAGGTACTACGAAATAACGTCGTTCCCGGCAGACACGGGATGGGGTGGGGCGCTGGATGTCCTAGTCAACATAGCTCCCCAGATCAACGTCCAGGCAGGTGAACAGCAACCAACACAGAACCAGACTGGCGGGATCCCCGTGCCTAAGGGGTCGATAAAGTTATTCACTGATATAGACATAAATGTCGCCTCAGCCACGATGGGGGCTGCTGGAGGTGTGGACGTCGACGGTGATGGGGCGGATGAGTTCGCGGTATATGCTGTCGCATTCAACGGTGAGGACACGTACTACTTACTGCTTTCGTTAACGAAGTATGTTGAGGGTAAGGGTCTGGAGGAGGTTTACGTGTCTCAACTCGATAAGGGTGAGGCACTCTCTGACGGTAGCTACCCATTCATAACTGCTGGTGTAACGGATGATGACTATGACGGGGACGGCGTTAGCGAAATATTCGCGGTGTACTCCTACACGGACCTTGATAACGAGAACATCTACACCAGCATAGATAGGTACGACTATGAGAACGGGGACATAAACCACGACTACAACACAATCGACGACCTAATAGCGCTGAGCGCTGACGTGGGAGACGTAGACGACGATGGGGAGAAGGAAGTACTCATAGGTGGGTACGACATTAACCTAAGCACGGGGTCAATCAATGGCTCCTTCTACGTCGTGGACGCCTCCAGCCTAGATGTGGAGCATGCATACACCATAGTACCGCCGGAGGGGCAGGACGTCGATGTAGCGGACGTAGTGTCTGCTGATGTCGACGGTGACGGCAAGCATGAGGCCGTGTTAGGCTACGACTTCTACGTTAATGAGGGGGACACGAGTAAACCCGTGCTAGGCAAGGTAGTCGCCATCAGGATAGACCAGGACGGTAACGTAAAGCTCGTGGGGATGGTTAAGTATGAGGACTCCTTCATCACGTCGGTTGGTGCTGGCGATATAGACTCGGACGGTGTTGATGAGATCCTAGTGATAACACAGGATGGTGAGGGGGTACTTAGGCTACACCTCCTGAAGTGGGGTGACAACGGCTTGGAGGAAGTAGGTAGCGGCTGGAAAGTTAATCCTAAATATGCTGAGGCGTATGTCCAGACATTCGACATCGATGGTGACGGGATAATTGAGATGCTCCTAACATGCATTGCTTACGGACCCGACGGCGAGCCTGAGGAGGTAACCCTGTACGTGTACTCCTACGTGCCGTCAAAGGAGAACTTCCAGTTTGAAACTAAGGTCGACATGACGGGCGAGTACTCACTACCTATACCAGCGGACGTCAACGGTGACGGGAAGATGGACGTCGTCGTGATGACCGAGAAGAAGGACGGCATATACTTGTCCTTAGGGGAGATAAGCAACTACGTTAACCCCACAGGCATAGTCAGGGGTCAGGTAGTGGATAAGGACGGGAACCCCGTTCCCGACGCTAAGGTGAGGATATACCCGCCGAGATCAACGATATTCACCGCCAGCACCGACACCGATAACTCCGGTAAGTTCGAGGTGAAGAAGGTCCCCGCAGGAACGTACGCGGTTAAGGCCGTGTGGATTGATGAGGCAGGAAGTATCCGCTACGGCGCCGCATACGTAAGGGTTGAGGCAGGCAAGGTCGTCAGCGTAACGGTTAAGGAAGTGAGCCCGCAGCAACCCTCAACAACGACTCCCCCAACAACCACGCAACCAACAACACCTCAAACAACCCCGCAGACAACACCCCAAACAACTCAGGCAACAAGCCCTCATGTAACTAACGTGACGAGCCCGATAACGACCCATCAAACCACTCCCGCAACAACTCATCAAACAACACCTCAAACAACGCATGTAACGAGCCCCCACGTGACAAGCCCCATAACAACGCCAGCAACAACGCAAGTAAGTAGCATAACGAGCCCTGGTGGTGAAGGGGGTCTCCCCTTAACCTACGTAGTCGTGGGTGTGGTGATAGGGGTAGTCATAGTGGGTGCTGCACTAGCACTAAGGGCTAGGCGCAAGGCACCAGCACCCTACATCCCGCCGCCACCGCCACCTCCCGCCTAAACCTAATTAACTATTTTATTATTCCATGAAATAGCATGATCTCTATCAGGAGCTAATGTGAGGGTTAAGGTAGCGCATGTATATAAAATGTTTCCCCCAAAATAAGCCGACGCCTGTAGTGTGCGCGTGCTCTTAGGGTGAACTTGTATAGAGGTGAGTAAGTAACCCTAACCACATAACCCACGTTGGGGAGAGATCGGAGGGAGGGTTACCTTGCTCGTTCCGCTTCCATCCATTTACTTGTTAACCTTAACTGGTCTTCGGTTCGTAGAGCGGGCATAGGGCGCAGAGGTACGGTACCTTCGACACTCTAACCCTCCACACGTCATTATCACCGCCTACAACGGCGTCCTGTCCGAAGCGCTTAGCCAGCACGTTAGCTGCCTCCTTACCTAAGCGCCAAGCCGTGCATAGCTCTCCCTTACACCTGCCGCAGGTGCTTGCCTTCCACTTCCCAACCATTAACGTTAGCTCAGCTAGGGCCTCAAGCTTAGCTACGCGGCCCTGTATCTCGCCGACCCTGCCCTCGACAGCCCCAACCCTCCCCCTTAAGTCACTAAGGGCTGAGGCGATAGCCTTCACCTCCTCCTTAACAGCTGATGCGTCGCGGGCCGCGCCCTCAGCCTTAATCACCTTCTCCTCAACGCTCCTTAACCCGTCCTTAATGCGTTTCAGTTCCTCGAGCGTGGATAGTATGTCGTTCCTCAATTTACTTACCTCCTCCTTCGACGCCCAAGGAAGGTACGTGACGGGGGCCTCAAATCCTTCAGGCACTAACACCACCGGAGGTTGTGCTTAGGGAACCTAATTGGTTATAAGGGGTGAGGTGAATTACGCGTGGTGGGCGCGGGGATGCCTGCTAAGGACTTAGTCACGTGTCCCAGGTGCGGGAGCGTCTTCAGCATCTCGTACTCGCGTGCCTTTAGCTGCGGCGGGTGCCCGTCAGCGACCTTCGGGAGTTGCGGGTACGTTAAGTGCCCTAAGTGCGGTTACGAGTTCCCCTTAACGAAGTGAGGGTAAGGGATTCCTTCAGGTAGTGATGAGTACTCCGTTTCTCCCTAGGTGTTCATTCCAGTTGTTTTTATGTTGGTTCATGGTCGCGCCTAGGGGTTCCGCCTCGCCCAGAGGGCTCACCCCCGCGCAGGGTTCATCCCGTAGGGTCATGGGTGGCGGTCGAGCCCAACGGCACAGGGCTTCCATCCAGGCTTAAGCCCTGCAGGGCTCGGAGCGTCGCTCCCATCGCCCCGCAGAACCCCGAAAGAAAACTTAACTGCTAACTCATATAAATGTCTCCCTGTATTAATTTGTAATTAGTAGATATTCACTGCCCCGGCCAGACCGGGTGGGATGAAGACAATTCCTTTATCTGATCACTGCACCCTCCTCAAGGGTCTTCACCTTTTTACGCGTATTCAATAACAGAATGTAGTATGTGGGGTTAGTGAGCAATGGTTGAGATAGAACTCAAGGGCTGGCAGGCGATGAGGGTGCTTCACCCAAGACCAGCAGTAATCGTGATCTCTAGGTCAGAGGAGGGCAAGGTGAACGGGTGCGCCGTCTCATGGATAACCCCGGTTAACGTGGATCCGCCAATAATAGCGCTGTCCCTCGCGTATAGCAGGTTAACCTACGAGTACGTTAAGGAATCAGGTGAGGCAACGATAAACGTGTTACCCGCAGACGCGTACAACGCCGTGCACTACGTCGGCCGCGTGTCGGGGAGGGAGGTCCCGGACAAGCTAGTTAAGGCAGGATTTCAGCTAGTCCCCTCCAGGACGGTCTCAACCCCGCACATAGATGGGGCCGCGGCCTATATTGAGGCAGTCCTACGTGACGAACTCAAGTACCCTGACCACGCGATACTCACGTTCGAGGCGCTGAGGGTTGTGGCCGACAGCAGGTACTTCAAAACGGTGTTCAAGGAGGAGAACCCAGTACTGCTCCATGCTGGCGGGGACACGTACGTAGTGAAGTATGAGTACGTGAAGGCCTCCCAACCTAGTTAAGGTCTAGCAGGTAGCGGACTACCATCACCTGCATATCTCCGCCCCGAGTAAGTTCCCTTGACGACTCACCATACCCTTAACCTTAGCCGCGTGATTACTTGGCGACGGTGGGTTCGCTTGATGCCGTTGTGTAGAACGCTTACACTTATATCGGGGCATGAGGTAGTTAGGACGGGTTATATTATATGAGATGGGAAGTGGTTTGTAAACCCTCATACTCCCTCCTCAAAGTGTACTTGGAGTCTCCGGGCGAGGAACTCACGGCGGAACCCGGAGCTATGGCGGTAATGAGGGGTCCGGTGAGGATAAAGACTCATACTGGCGGCATAGGTCGCGCGTTAATGAGGGCTATAGCTGGCGGGGAGTCCGTCTGGCTTAACACCTTCATAGCGGAGGGACCCTCCGAAGTCTGGATAGCGCCTAAGTTCCCCGGGGACATATCGTACTTCCAACTCGACGGGTCGAACCCACTCATAATAGCTGACACGTCCTACCTAGCCAGTCACGGGAACGTGAGCATAAGCGTTGCGTGGAGGGGCTTCAAAGGGTTGCTAGCTGGTGGTGGGGGGCTAGTGTGGCTAAGGGCGGAGGGTGTAGGAGGTGTTTGGGTCTCGAGTTACGGAGGCATAGAGAGGATAGACCTAGCGCCCGGGGAGAGAACGATAATAGATAACTTCCACTTCGTCGCCATGACTCAGAGCGTTAGGTGGAAGGTTAGGAAATTCGGTGGGCTGAAGTCCGCGATCCTCGGCGGTGAAGGGTTAGTGATGGAGGTTGAGGGTCCTGGGACGGTGTACGTGAGTACACGGTCATCCGAACTAATGAGGTTACTGGAGAGGGCTAAGTAACGAAGCCTCTTACCCTAAGCCATTTTTAAGCGTGCCCACCATTAACATCGGAGCCTCACTTTGAGGAAAGCCTTACTAGTAACGTCACTCGCGGTCATATGGGTCAGCATATCGGTCTCATCAATACTCGTCCTGCTTTCCGGCGAGTCCGCGTGGGTATGCGCGTTCTGGAGACTCACGCTAAGCCTCCCCCTGCTCGCGCTCTCTGCCCTAATCACCCGCACCCCACTTAACGCACGCTTAAGCCCCCGCAACACCGTAGCCTCAGTAACTGCGGGTGCCCTACTAGCACTGCACTTCGTGACGTGGATGGAGTCACTCCACCTAATCAGCGTGGCCCTCTCAACAACGCTCGTGGTAACGTACCCAGCCATCTCAGCATTAATAGGTCACGCCATAATGCACGTCAAGGTGAGGCGAGAGGAGGTTATTGGACTCCTCATCGCGTTAGGCGGGGTCATCGCTGCCCTCTACAATGGCTTGATAGGCAGTAATGTAGGGCCCTCATGGCCGCTAGGCTCGGCACTAGCGATAATAGGTGCGTTCGCCGCCGCAGGCTACTTCAGCTTAGGAGGTCACTTAAGATCCTCCGGGATGAACCTAGCCCAATACACGCTACTGGCTTACGGCTCGGCAGCCGCGTGGTTATTGCTAGCATCCACTCTAGCGGGTGTACACTTAATCCCTACAAGGCCCGAGGCATGGCCCTACTTACTCGCCCTTGCAGCCATACCCATGATGGGTGGGCACACACTAATGAATTACTTATTGAAGAGAATGCCAGCCCATGTAGTGACTTCAATAGCCTTGGGGGAGCCTGCTGGCGCATCAATACTCGCCGCCGCAATCCTGGGTCAGGTACCGTCAGCGAACGTGGTTGTGGGGATGACCCTAACGATGTTCGGTGTGTGGCTCGTAATTAGGTCGAGTTCATACGCCAGTAACGTCTGATTAGCTGGAAACACGAGCACGTAGTGATGCCCAGCATACCTAGTCAGGCACCCAACTACGCTTAATCTCGTAGCTTAGGGGTGCCCTTATCTATGTGTTCGTGCTTAGTTAGTGGTGGAGGTTGGGCGTGGGTGTCGGGCGCGTGAGGTTTTTGAGGATGCTTACGTTGGTTGCCATTGTTGTTGCGGCGTTTTCCTTCACGCTTTGGGTTTACATGCTTAAGCCATACGTGTACGGCATAGACGGGCCATACTACTTGGTTCAGTACTTCAGCTTGAGGGATCACCTTAGGTTAGAGTATCCGGACCCTCCGCTAGTGTTTCTCCTTCTCTACCCCTTTGAATATGTTGCCGATGCGCTGTGCGGGGATCCGGGGCTTGGGTTGAA
>JALVVU010000146.1 GCA_027023255.1 Desulfurococcales archaeon | reverse complement strand
GCGTTGAGGGTAGCGGGCCTTGAACCAGTAACGAGGGTGAGGCCGGAGCATGAAGGGTTAGAGGTGATTCAGTGGTTAGGTGAGGGTAGTGAGGCGGTGCTATTCGTGATAAATCACTCGCTGGGGCCGGCACACGCCACCGTCTCGGTGAGGGGTAAGGACGTGGTGAGGGCCGAGGTCCTCGGGGCTTTCGGGGCTAGCGCCCGCCTCGACGACAGCGGTATTGAGGCGGTAATGGAGGGGAAGTCCGCCCTAGTCGCCCTAATTGAGGTGGCGTAGTCAACGCAGAACACGTTTTTACCCTCGCGACTCAAAGGTTTTCCTGTGGTGGGTGATGTTTGACCTCATCATTAAGGGCGGGTTAATACTCGACGGTTCCGGAGCGCCGCCCTTAAGGGCGGACGTGGGTGTTGTTGGGGACACCATACGTAAGGTGGGTGACTTAAGCGGTGAGCGGGCGGAACTCGTTATTGACGCTGAAGGCCTCATCGTAGCGCCGGGCTTCATCGATCCGCACAACCACAGCGACTTAAGCTTATTCACCGACCTCGCAGCCAGGAACTACGTCGCTCAAGGCGTGACGACGTTAGTTGTGGGGAACTGCGGATCCTCCCCCGCACCAGTAACCGACGTGAATAGGGAGGCAATCCACGAGCTACTGTGGGGTGAGGCCTCCAAGTCGGTCTCGATTAAGTGGTCGTCCTTCAGCGAGTACCTCACGGAACTCGAGGGACTAAGGAAGTCAGTCAATGTCGTTGCTTTGGTGGGGCACGGAACCGTCAGGGCGGCGGTGATGGGTTGTGAGGCTAGGGAAGCGACGGACCGTGAGGTGCGGGAGATGGAGGCCCTCGTTGCTGAGGCTATGGAGGCTGACGCGGCCGGGATGTCCCTAGGCTTAATGTACGTTCCGGGAATGTATGCTGGCAGGGAGGAACTGGTTAGGCTCGCTAAGGTTGTGGGCAGGTATGGCGGTGTCCTAGCCACCCACATGAGGAACGAGGGCGCGGGCCTCATAGAGTCGGTGAATGAGGTGATCAGCATAGCTAGGGAGGCGAGGGTGACGTTAGAGATATCGCACCTGAAGGCAGCTGGGAGGAGTAACTGGGGCTTAGCTAGGAAAGCGCTAATCCTAATAGAGTACTACGTCTGGAGGGGCATGGACGTAAGCGCCGACGCGTACCCCTACGACGCGTCATCAACGTTCCTCTCAGCCCTCCTCCCCGGCTGGGTCAGGGCAGGCGGGGCTGAAGCCCTCCTACGCAGGCTTAAGGAGCCCGGCACGGTCGAGCGATTGAGGGAGGAGTTGAAGGCCGGGTTAATGGGTGAGAGGTTCATTAAGTGGGAGGACGTGGTAATATCGTCCTCACCATCCATGAGGGAACTCGAGGGCTTAAGCCTGATTGACGCGGCACGCGAGTTAGGCGTGGACCCCCTCTCAGCCGTGGTGGAGGTACTCACGGCAGACAAGGGCTTAACCGAAGTCATCATCAAGGCAATGGATCCTGAGGAAGTCGCTGAAGTCATAGCGCACCCGCTAGTAGCTGTGGGGAGCGACGGCCTAGTAATACCGGGACCTAAGGGGAAGCCCCACCCAAGGTCCTACGGCACCTTCCCGAGGGTGCTGGGCAGGTTAGTTAGGGAGCGTAAGGTGATGAGCCTACCTGAAGCAATAAGGAAAATGACGTCACTACCTGCGAGGAAGTTCGGGCTCCTTGATAGGGGACTCATAAGGCCGGGAATGAAGGCAGACATAACGGTGTTCGACCCGATAGTAATTA
>JALVVU010000145.1 GCA_027023255.1 Desulfurococcales archaeon | reverse complement strand
ACCTCAGTATCCGCTTTCGACGCCAGGATAACCTCCCATTGAGGGGATCGCATACGTATCATCCTGGAATGCTCTGCGCTCATGCTAACAGACTTGTCTAGGAATAACGTGACGTTGCTGGGTCTCAACTCGTCTACCGCGTCCTTGACGAGTTTAATAGCATTCATAATCGATGGTGTTGAGAAGTTCCTGATCTTCATGCTTCTTAAATCCCTCACTATACCGTCATCGCATAGGTAAAGCGTTAATCCCTCAATGGCCGCAGCCACCGTCAATAGTACGTTGTACCCGTCAATGATCAAGTGACGTCCTCGAATCTCACTAACCGTCTTTTCTCGAATAGAGGTAACGTCGTTATCGCTGTGTATGCATCGGTAAAGCAGCATCCTCTCTTCCTTAGTCAATAAATACCTTGACGTAACTAGATTTAACGCGCCTCTTGACTTGTATCCTCGGTTGAGCAGGTATTTATAATCGATTAGTGCTTCAAGTAGCTCTCGACGTAAGTGCTTTTCAGGATCTTTTGTCATGTTGTCTTACCTGTCATTGCCGTTAACTGTCTTCGAAGAGCATCACGTATGTTCTCTAGTAGTTCCTGGGTTGCTGGCTTAGGTATGAACCCCGAAGCATGAGTTGGTTTACCGCCTCCTCTCCCATCAAGTTCCTCGACGATCGCCCGTAGCAACGTGTTAACTGGTGCTCTCCTTGCTGCGTGCTCCCCTGCCGCGCACTCAATGCGTGTACCGCCTTCTGTGGGTACTAAGATGAAAGCTATGAAGTTCTTTTCTTCCTTGCTTACCCGCAGTAATAGTTCACTGATGATCTCCTTATCCTCTATTTCTAGCTTAATAATGGAGAACCTTATGCCGTTAATTTCCTCAGAATCACGTAATACTTTTTCACGCATGTACTCTAGGTACTCCTTCCTATACTTAGTTAGGAGGCTACGCAATCTGCTTAGATCCTCAATTACAGCCTTAGCCTTCTGCAGGGCGTCCCCTCCTAGGATTCGTGAGACCTCCGCAATCCTACCTTCCAGCTCCCTAGCGTGAATAGCAACGTTAGTTCCGGCTACGTACTCTAACCTGACGACACCGTCAGCTATTCTATCGACATTAACAATCTTTATCGCGCCTACCTCCCGCGTGTTCGTTACATGAGTTCCAAAGCACGCTTCAGCATCTAAGCCCTCGATCTCGACGACCCTTATAGTTGGTTCAAGAACGACTCCACCCTCGTATAGTCTGAATCCATACTTAGCTTCGGCCTCGTACTTATTCATGTACGCGGTGTTAACCCGTAGTCCTTCATTAATGACTTCATTAGCTAGATCCTCTATTTTATGGATCTCCTCCTCAGTCAATGGTTTGTAGTGAGTTATGTCCAGCCTAGCCCTATCCAAGCTTTTCTCCGCGCCTGCCTGCCATACATGCTCTCCGAGTACCCTACGGCATACACCGAGAATGACGTGTGTTGCTGTATGGTGCCTCATTAACGTGAATCTACGGCGCCAGTCTATTACGCCATGAACCTTCAGTCCCTCCACGTCTGACGATACGGGTTTCTCAAGAACGTGAACAACTACGCTACCTACCTTCTGAACATCAACCACGCGGAACTTACCAATGCTCCCTATTTCTAGGTAGCCCGTATCTGGGGCCTGACCACCACCCTCAGGGTAGAAGGCCGTCCTGTCCAGTACTACGTACCTGTCCTTAGCGAATAGTATTTGCCCGTGAAACTCCCTTAGGTAAGGATCTTTATGGAACAATAGCTCCGTAGGCT
>JALVVU010000144.1 GCA_027023255.1 Desulfurococcales archaeon | reverse complement strand
GACCCGTCGCTAGCTAGGCTAAAGCACTAGACGTTAGGACATTTGCTTAGGTATTTAGAGGAGACCTTCCTCCTTTAAAGTACTTATGATTTCCTCAGTCTTCCTTCTGTCGAACGCTTTCTGTCGAACCCTATCCTCCAGTCCTCTAACTCCGAACGTATATGAGTAATTACTTAGTAACTTACGCTTACCTGACCACTCTATCAGCGGTATAGGTCTCTCGAAGAAACCGTAATGTCCTTTCTCGCTAAGTATCACTACAGGTAGGTCGCCTCCACGTGCATAGTGCGGGGTCTTAATTACTCTCTCACCGTATTCCTTCACCGCTATTTCCCAGACCCTGTCGGTGCCCTCCTTACCTATGTCTATGTTCTCCCTAGACGCGATAGCCGTTAGGTCAGCTATCTCATCCACCTTCATGTACGCTACAACGTAGACTCCCCGGTCGGCACGCATGAATGCCCTCCTGATTTCGGTGAATCCGTGCTTAACGTTGAAGAATCCGCGCGGGTACCTAGCTAGGCCTGCCGCGAAGAAGATGTAGCATTCCCTTTCTCTATACTCCCTGAAGCTCTTGGGTATTCTTCCTCCCGCTGAGCGCCAGTAATCGCTGTAAACCCCTATGTCAAGCCTGGGGTCCCAGTGCGCCACTACCTCATTAATGTGGTAACTGGACCCCCCGACTAAGACATAGTCGCTGGGTAAGTACCTTGAGAGGTCGTCGGGGAAGCACCTACATGGTATCCTATCATACCGGAATTCCTCCGCTACTTCCGGCCTTATTAACCGCCCCTTGAATTCGGGTACGGGAAGTGCTTCAAAGCAGTCCTCAAACATTGGTGAGTAGTAACCGCCGTCTGCTGTCTCGAAGAACACCCTTAGTAGTAGGGACTCACCTATTTCAGTCATAACTCTGCACGCCAATATTTTTTGATAAGATTAATTAAAAGCATGTTACCTCACCTAACTATCGTTTTTCCTCGTCCATGGCGTTAATGATGGCGTCAATAATGTTCTTCAGCTCCCGAAGCGATTCCTTAACTTCTTCCTTCCTCATCCCGCTGGCCTCGATCATTCCTAGGGCCTGCCTAACTGCCCTAGCGAATGCCTCCTCGGAACTAACGCCTCTTTTCCTCCAATGCCTGTAGAGCCGTAACGCCGAGATCACGGCCCCCTCAACATATCTCTTTCTTTTCTCACTTTCAGATAGCCACAAGAACCCCGCCCTCCAGTGCCTGGGAGGAACTTTATGGATGTTACACACATTTAAATAATGCGATAAATCTTTAAAAATGAGTGCACTGGTGCCGGGGGCCCTGAGAGGGGATCTACGGGCTTCGGGAAAAAAGACTTTCAGGCCCTACGGCACCGCCCCCTAACTTATCATCGTGTTAGTGCTCGATCATGACCTGCACAGTATGGAGTATCTCGACCGTGACCTCAATTTCCGTGCTGACGATCGCACCACCCTTACCAGCGCTCACGCTCACCTTATGCTGTATCTCCACCAGCACTTCGATACTCGTCTTAATTATCTTCAGTGCTTCCTCTGTGTTACCGTTTCTTAGGAGGGTTACTGCCTTACTCAGGCTTACTTGAACCTCCTGGATCTTACTTATCTGGGCGGGTGTTAACACCTTACTTACCTTACCTAGAGTTAACGCCTTCTCTAGCTGCTTCATCGCAACTCTTAATTCGGTTTCGGCAGCTGTTAACCTACCTGTCTGGGCCTGCTTAGCCACTTTCTCCATCATATGGAGCCTCTCTCGGACCTGCTCCATTACTGCCTTGAGGTCGCTGTCCATCCTCCTTAGGATGACCTTTACTTGGTTTGCGAATGACCAACTCATATTCTCTTGCATCATTTCATTCACCATAGCGCTAAGTTGAGTCACTGTTGCGTTGATAGAGTTTAGGCACTCCCTAACCTTCTCCGGATTACCCTCCACGAGCCCCCTCTCCAACTCGCTGTAGTTGCCCTGCAATGCTTTCACGAGCTTGCCCATGTTAGTGACCTCCTTAGCTATGTTGCCGGTCATGCCTTTAGTCATGAATTTAAGTTCCATGTACGTCATGTTTACCCGCATTATAGTCATCTTCAACTTCGCTAAGTCGCTCATCACAGCCTTCAGGTTGAATGCGTGCTTAACACAACACTTAACTTCATGTGACATGCTCACTAGAACCTTCACTTGGTTGGTTATGTTCAGTAGCTTCTCTATTTCAGACATGTTGATGGGTGTGGTTGCGTTCATTATTTCCTTTTCAATCTTCATGAGCTTCTGCGTTAGGTTCTGTGCGATTCCCATTAGCTCTTGCGCCATTACTGTTAGGTTCTGCTCCTGTGCTTCCTGCGCGGCCTGAGTTATCTTCTTAACTTCTATCCACATTGCTTTGAGTTGCTCCATTATCCTGATCCTCATTATTTCCTGGAGTCTCTTGGCGGCGCAGTTGTTGAGCGTCTCACGCACGCTTGCTAGATCTTTCGCTACCTTCTCCAGCACGCTGGTTACGTAGGTTGCGTTGAGTGTTTCGGTTTGGTTCACTACCTTAGCTAGGTACTTAGCTAATTCGTTGAGTGCCTTAATGTCGTTCTGTATGGTTGCCTTGAGTTTCTCAGCAACCGTTACGTTTATCGTGCCTCTCTCTTCAGCTCTTATGGTTGCGTTCAGCAGCACATGTGCTGTCCTGTTGAGGGCCCTTACCTTACCCTCATACCTTATCACTTTTATGGTGCTCTCGTTGGCTCTTACTTTATATTCCTGCGCTAGTAGTTCGAGGGCTTTCCTGATCTTTGCTAAGCCTTCCTGCGCGTACTTCACGGCGGTACTGTAGTTGCCGGTGATGTTTGCTTGAATTGCGAGCCTCAGTGATTGATTGGCTTCCTTCACTAGTTGCCATTCAGTACTGTTCTTGCTTATGTTGAAGGCCGTTAACTTACTGATCGCTACTTGTATTGAGATGTTCAGCGACCTTATCATCACTACCGAAACGTTAACGTTCACACTCAACGTCACGGTAGATGAAGTCGAGCTATCCTGAGCTAGGGTCCCCAACGCAGTGCTTACAGGGCTTAACACACCCAACGCCACTATCAGGACCCATACCGCAGGTATCGCTTTCCTGAGGTTCGACTTCACGTCTCGCGCACCTCCGTGAACCCCTACGCAGCGGTTCGATATTAAAAACCCCCTAAGGAACGTTCCGCGTTCCACGGGGCTCGGAACGGAACGCTTCCTCATGTCTGCTCACCTAACCTCCTTAACCCCTCCTCAGTTATGCTGAGGTAAGTTCTCCCTCCCTTATCCTCCTTACTTATCAGTCCTAACCTCAGTAGCTTCTGAACCCTCCTCCACACCACGGATTTGCTCAGGCCCAGTTTCCTAGCGAGCGAGGATATGGTTTCCGTACCCTCCTTAAGGGTCCTTAAGATCTCGTAGTCACGTTCGTCGAGCTCCTCAGCACGTATTAACTCACCCCCACCTACGGCTGAGCTCCCACCGTGTGACGCTCTTCGAGACCTTAACGCTACAACCGCAACGATGGCGGTAACAATTGCTATCACTACTAGTGCATACACCCAAGTCATGTTGCCTTGACTAGGCTGCGTTGTCTTAGTGGCGGTGCTTGAGCTTATCTGCGTACTTTGCTGCGTCTTAGTCGCGGTTGTCGGGATTGCGGTGCTTGTGGCTGGCGTCGTTGTGGTTCTTGATGATGATGATGTTGTAGTAGCTACCGTTGTTTGAGTGGTGCTTGTTGATGTTGTTGAATGCGGTGTGCTTGCGGTCGTTACCGATGTTACTGATGTTGTGGTTGTGCTGGTGGGTCTCGTTGATGTCGTAGTTGGTGGTGGTGTGGTGGTGCTTGTGGTGGTTGAGGATGTTGGGGTGGTTGAGGTGGTAGCGGTAGTGGTAGTTGATGTGGCTGTGGTAGTGGTGGTAGCGGTGGTTGTTGTTGTGGTTGTGGAGGCTGTGGTTGTTGGTGGGGGCGGTAGAGTGAACTCTATTTCGTAGGTGCCCGCGCTTGAGTACTCAATCACGATTTGATTTCCGACCATTTTGATTGATGAGGGAGTTCCGTTGAAGTATAGGAGGGCGGCCCCGGCCGGTAGCCTGATGGTTGCCGGCCCTCCGGGGGCTATTATGTCTTTCACTAGGCCGCCGGAGACCTCGCCCACGATCGCTTCGTACCTTATGAACAGTTGTGTTGATTGGTTAGCTGGTATTGCCTGCACTATTGTTGAGCTTACGATACTCGTAGGCACGATATTGCCTTTCTCGTCCACAGCCACCAAGGATTCCGGCAGGATGCCTGGATCCACCTTCACGTAAATCGTTGTCTGACCAGTCACGTTACTTATTATGATGTTCACGTCAGCACTGCCGTCAGTCCCTAGCGCATAGACGTAGGTTCCAGTCACTAATGTTTGCGCCTCTGAGAGTATGGAAGCTGTAAGGAGTATTAGCAGGGCAGTGAGTGCCGCGGGCGTGAGGGTCCTAACTAGTATTCTAGCCTTCATTAGTGTCACCTTGTATTTACTTTACCGATAACCAATAAAGGGTTAATGTATGTTTTGAGAAAGTTCGTTAAATGAAATCAACGCTATTACCTACCGTAGGGAGTCAGAGTGTTATATACTGCATCAACATCATTTGATAGGGGAACGCGTTGCGGGTGTTTGAATTCGGCGTTAAGCCATTCGTAATCGGCATGGTGCACGTCGGGCCCCTACCCTCGACCCCCTTAGGTTCGGGAGCCAGTATTGACGACATTATTGAGGTCGCCGTCAGGGACGCGCGGGCGCTTGAGGAGGGAGGCGTTGATGGGATCATGGTTGAGAACTTTTATGATGCCCCATACCCCAAGGACGTAGCAGACCCAGCGACAGTTGCGTCCATGGCCCTCATAACTAAGGAGGTAGTGAAGAGTGTCTCAGTTCCTGTGGGGGTGAATATACTTAGGAACTGTGGTCTGCAGGCGTTAGCTATAGCGTATGTTTGTGGCGCGTCCTTCATAAGGGTCAACGCCCTCTCCGAGACCGTAGTTTCGGATCAGGGGATCCTCGAGCCAATCGCGTATGAGTTAATGCGGTATAGAAGGTATCTTGGAGCGCGGGTTGCTGTGTTCGCGGACATACATGTGAAGCACGCGGCACCGCTAGCGTGGAGGCCCCCCGAACTAGTGGCTAGGGAGACGGTTGAGAGGGGAGGTGCTGACGCGGTAATAGTGAGCGGTGCTAGGACAGGGGCGCCGCCAGGCATTAAGGAAGTCGCGGCTGTAAAGAACGCGGTTGAGGCGCCCGTCATAATCGGTAGCGGCATCACTCCCGCGAATGCTAGGGAACTCCTCAGTATGGCTGATGGAGCTATAGTAGGGACTTACTTTAAGGAAGGTAACAGGGTTTCGACAAAGCGTGTGGAAAAACTCATGAGCATTGTTAGGTCTCTGAGGCACTAAGTTTTCTCTTAAATTAGTGATGCGCGGGTCCCTCACTTCTTGGATCTAATGGTCTCCAGTATCTCCTTAGCAACGTCTAACCGTATCTCGCCGCGCTTAAGCATCTCCTTAACAACCTCATCAACCTCGTCACCCTTCGCGCCAGCCGTTATGGCTAGTTGCCTCGCATGTAGCTTCATGTGGCCCTTCTGAATCCCTTCCGTTGCTAGTGCGCGGAGGGCGGCGAGGTTCTGGGCTAGGCCTACAGCACCCATCACCTCAGCTAATTCCTTAGCCGTCTTAATGCCGAGTATCTTCAGTGCTATCTTAGCTACGGGATGAACCCTGACTGCACCGCCTATCGTGCCGACAGCCATCGGCATTTCCAGGTAGCCAACTAAGTCACCGTTCTTATCCTTCTCCCACACGCTTAGGGGTTCGTACCTACCGTTCCTCGCCGCGTAGGCGTGGGCTCCGGCCTCAAGCGCCCTGGTGTCCTGTCCCGTCGCTAACGCGACCGCTATCACGCCGTTCATTATCCCCTTGTTATGCGTTGCCGCCCTGTACGGGTCGGCGGCCGCGAAAGCCCAAGCATATACGATGCCGTCAACCACGTCCTCACCTCCAAGCACGTCCTTCGGCACCCTAGCCCACGCCCTCACAAGCCTTCTGTCAGCTAGGTTCGAGATTATCCTCAGGTACGCCTTCCCTCCTGTCCACTTCTCCAGCAGCGGAGCTACGGCCTCAGCCATCGTGTTAACTGTGTTCGCACCCATCGCGTCACGCACGTCAACAATTAAGTGAGTCACCACCATGGGGCCCACGGGTGAGTCGAGGATCCTGACCTCAACGTCCCTGACTCCACCACCGACCTTAAGGAGTATTGGGTTTGTTGAGTTCGCTAAGTCGATTATTTCCTTCTTGCGCTCAAGTATGACGTATTTCGCGGTGTGGGGTGAAGGAACATTCACGAGCTGTATCTGCGAAATCATCAGCGGTTCCGTCGCTAGGGACCTTATGCCTCCACCAGCCCTACACATTTTCGCCGCGTTGGACGCGGCGGCGACAACGGAGGGTTCCTCGATAGCCATAGGCACTAGGTAGTCCTTACCGTTTATCAGGAAGTTCGTCGCTATGCCTAAGGGCAAGGGCATAGTCCCTATAACGTTCTCGATCATCTTATCAGCTATGTCAAGGGGGAGCGGTCCCTCCTTCGTCAATGTTTTAACGTCCTCCTCACTTAAGCCAGCGAGTTCAGCTACCTTAGCTAATCTCTCCTTAAGCGTTAACTTATGGAATCCAGGTAGCCGTGATGTCTTAACCACGTTAAAGCACCGTAAATGAATTGACTCGAAGGGTTTTATTACTCAACGTGTGACCAGCGTTAAAAACGGCGGTTAGCCTTCGCCTTAACTTCTCCTTTAGGTAGGGCTCCACGACTTAAGGAACGCCTTATACTTTGATATCGACTCAGTTACTCCCGGATCTACCCCCCTAATCTCAGCGAGCTTAAGTGACGCTAAGCCCAACACCAGCGAGTACCAGAGCACTCTATCCACGTAGGGCATGGAGTCAGACATCACTAGCTCCTTAACAGGCACGTTAACCTCCCGCAGATAATCAGCAGCGAACCTCATGAGTTTATCTCCCTCACCAAGCTCAAGTACTATGGCTGTGAAGGGCCCTAACCACTTCTCCCACCCGACAATATCGTTATGACCCCACTCAGGCAGTACCTCAACTTTCGCCGGTATCTTCGCGTTCTCGTTGAATTCATTCTTAGCCCTAACAGCGAGGGGGTAATGCCTCACGTCACTCAGGAACACAGGGATCCTCCCAGCAAGTCCCTCAACGATGTTCTCCGCCAAGGCCTCAGCTTCACCCACACTACCTAGCCTGGCGAGCCCCTCAGGGGAGGGTAGCGGGAAGTCCATACCCTTTGCCTTCAATACCCTTAACGCGCCCACCAGTAACGCGGGCATTGACGCGCGCGGCACCCTTCCCCCCTCCACCTGAAGGTAGGTTAATCCTTTCTCCCTAGCAATCTCCGCAAGCTTACCGCCCGAGGACACACCAGCAACGTCGCATCCCCTACTCAAGGCTTCATAAACCGTGCTTAGAGTCTCCTTAGTGTTCCCAGAGTAACTTATCGCTAGGACCAACCAGCCGTCCTTGACGTACTTAGGTAGGCTGAAATCCTTAACAACGACTGCAGGCACGTTGCTGAACTCAAACGCTAACACATGTATAACATCCCCTATAATGCCTGAACCACCCATCCCAGTCAATGCGATACCGTCATATCTCTCCCTTCCCCCAGGGTTCTCGACTTCAGTAGCTAGGGTCTTCTCAGCTAGTGAGCGCCAATCAAGGTAGAACCTTTTGAAGCGCTGCGTACTCATTAGTAGCACCGTTAAGTAAGGGTAATGGGGCTTTAATAACGTAAGTTACGTTGCTTAGGTAGCGTAACTCTTTGCTACCCGCGTTTAGCGGTGGAAGGAGCGCGAGGAATAAACTAGTGCAACTAGTCACATCTTAGCCCACTTCTTAGCCTTATTCTCTAGGGCCAGCGTGGCTAGGCGTCTGAAGTCATCCCACCTGCCATCAAGTAAAGCACGTAGCGCCTCCCTACCTTCCTCACCACAGTCCTCTAACGGCTTAAGTATGTACTTAACCAACCTAACAGCTACGTCCGGATCACGGAAGTACTTCCTGAGAGCAGTCATGAATGCCTTGGGATCCCTATAGATTAACTCCCCTGGGTACTTACCATACATGCTGTACATGAACATGTTCAGCGACAGTTGAAGACCTGGCACGTGCTTCCTTAACCTCTCATTAACTAGGCTGGCCAGGTACCTAGCAACCGTCGCCTCAGTCTTGCTGTCGATGCTACCAGACCTCACAGTATCACTCCTCCTCGACAAACAGCCTCCATTCTGGATCAATGCAGAAGGTCAGGGGGCCTGGAGGCACAGGCTTTAATATGCCGTACGCCTCCACGTCGTAACACCTCTTCGCCTTACCCCACTTCCTCCTTATCCTCACGGTTACGTCATACAGCTCAACAGGGAGCTCAAGGTCCCTCACCTCGGCATCCGCGTAGGAGTAGAACGTCGTTATGCCTAACTTCCTCCGCATAAGTATGTTATTTATGTGATCCCTGTAGAACTCGTGAAGACTTCCTGACAGCTTAAGCAGGTGGCTTACGGGGTCTATGACCAGGTAATCTGGCCGCAACTTCAGCTCATTGTCACGCGCCCTATGAGCTAAACGGTATAGGGGCTCCTGCGTAGGGTTCAGACACTCAATAATTATCTCGGCTGACGCTCTCTTGCTGGTGGGGAACGCATTACTAATTAAGTCTATAACGTGCCTGACAATATCCGGCGACTTACTGAAGGATCTTATCAGCAACTTACCCCCGCTGGAGTACACGAAAGCTAAACCAGCAAGCACACCCACCGCGAGAGATGGTACGTATTTATCGACGATTAAGAGTACCTGCGACCCCCTACGTAAGCCTCTGAATACACGGTCAACAGGTTCTAAAGGGGTTACTGTCCTGACCTCCTTGGACTTCCCGGAATCCTCAATTCTCACAGGCGCGTACACACGTATGCCATCACCAGCAACTATGTCGTAGTGAAGTTCTATCTCAGGAATTACCGTTCCACGCATCTTCCTTACTTGAAGGGTTCTACGGAGAATACCGTTACTGAACTCTGACTTAAGTATTATCACGCCGTCAAAAATAAACTCCTCAAGACCGTACCCCACGATTTCGTACCCTATCGGTAGCTCCGCCACAATGAGTCCCGTGACCTCATACGGTCTCAACCCTAGGACTAAGGCATTCTTGACTAACTCCCTAGCCCCCCTCAAGGTAGTCATTTGGGTTATCGCTGTTATCGAGTCTATGACGACACGCTTAGCCCCTATCCTAGCAACGGTGTCAAGGAATTCTATTAGGTTCTCCCTAGCTGCCTCAAAGGTTGTGGACTGAAGACCCTCAATGAATCGAAATGTGCCGTTCCTTAAGTAAGGCTCGAAATCCATGCCTAGGAGCTTCATAAACTTCAGGAAGTCAGCCTTAGACTCAAGAAAGGAAAGGTAAACTCCCGGCTCCCCACGCCTTAAACCCTCATAAATAAACTTAGCTGCCATTGTGGTTTTGCCAGCCCCTGGAGTGCCGGCCACGAGTATTATGTTACCTCTCGGTATCCCGCCGTTAAGGAGCTCGTCCAAACCACTAATCCCGGTGGGACATGCGTCATTCACGTCACTACACCTGCGCCTAACTATAGGCTTACCTGCAACGCTAATTAAGTAAATTGCGGGGCGGGGAGGGGCTTTCTTGATACATCCTTTTTAAACCCCGCTCAGCCATATGACCGTAAGGCACATCATCAATTCTGGTTAGGGTAGCTATATGGTGCTTAGTTGTCATTTACCTGGGCTTCCGCCCTGGCCTTCAGAGCTCTTTGCGTGCTTTACACTTGCCTCAAAGCTTATTTTCTCTAAACGCTCCTCCAACTTCCTTGTTAGTCTCGTTATGTACTCCTTAAACTCGCTGGAATCCATTGAGGGGGGCTTCTCCTCGCTCTGAGCTATCTCGGCAAGCGCCTCCACGACCCTCGCCACAATTTCATCGCTTAGCTGACCGTAGTCCCTATAGAGTATTTCCCTGAATTCCTCAGGGTTCTCCACGAATAATTCAGACATTCTTGAACCGGTAATGTACTGGTATCTTACGAAAGTGCTCTTAGCTTTCTTAGGGTTCACAAATGAGGACACTATCTTACTGATAACCTCCTCTATTTCTCTCAACGCTTCGGGCTTTAACATAACTGACTTCTCTTCGTGACCTCCGTTACCTTCAGTAGAGGCTCTTCTCATCCAAACCATTCACCACAACCGTCATATCAACTTACGTAGTAAAGTAGTAAAAAGCTTATCTATATGTAGTGTAATGACTTCCAGTTGCTTGGAAGGCGGCTTCTCTTCTTGAAGTGTAGCCTAAATGACTTACGCCGAGGGCATCTGGGTATAGAGGAGGACCGTGTATACTATTATTGAGATGAAAAGCAGGACAAGGGCGTGGAAGAGTGATGAAAGGTACCTAGAACCGGTGAAGTATGAAGTAGTGATGCCATTAAGTATGGACTCTACCAACGCACCGTATATTATGAGTGATGTTAGCGCGAGCGGATTTATCCTCCCAAGCATTGTTAGTTTCTCCGACTCCCTAGCTAAGGGATAGAGGAATGTTTGAAGGAATACCGCGGTCGTTATTAGATAGACTATGAGTACCATATATACTGTGGCTAGGAAGGATCTGGTTGCTTCCTTAAGCTTACCTGTGTACCCAACTATTACCTCGACTGATTCCCTGAAATCCTTGAGTGTTCGGAAGAGCTCCTCACCACCCTTAGCAAGTACCTTCAAGTAATCAGCCGTTATGGCTAGGAGCGGGGTCTCCCTGCTTAAGTACCTTACGGCTGAATCTATGTTCTCCCCAGCCGCCAAGGCGTTAAGCATTCTCACGAGGTCACGCCTTAGGTACTTAGAGTACTTAATCGATTCCTTGAAGGCTTCAGGTAAGCTGAGCCCAGCTCTTAGATTGCTCTCCAGCGCCGACAGTATTAGAGGTATTTCAGCCTCTGCCCTCGAAGTTTCCCACTCCCACTTATACTCAAGTAGGGCTGAAGGTATCAGCGACACTGCGATGACGAAGGACACACTCAGCGCCTCATAAGGATCATAGAGGCTGAACCCTTTCTTTACTATAACGACTAAGTATACAGCATAGAGTACAGTAGCCCAAGCTGGGAGGGTTATGAGTAGAACCCGTAAATCCTTCCTACTAACATTAATGCTTGCGCCTCGCCTCATAGTAACGCCCTCTCAACAATCTTCTTAGCCATGATCGCGGAGAACGCGGAGAACAACGGTATCGCCACGAATATTAGGAGCGCTATTAACGCGTTGATATCGAATCCACTACCAAGTATTGAGAGGGACGCTAGCATTACTATCGCTATGACTGGGAAGAACACGCCTATCGACATGTACATCTCAACAATGACTGATAAGCCCTCTATGGCTTTCCTAAGCCCTGATTCCCTTTCGGCCATGACGGCGTCGAACTCCTCCTTAAGGTAATTTATTGCCTCCTCACCCATTCCGAGCGATGTGATTATGCGTTTAAGTGCATCAAGCACTGGCTTATTTTTGAGGATTCGCTGTAACTCACTTATTGCTTCCTCAGGAGTTACACCTAACGTTATCTGTTTTATGACGTAGTCCAGTATTGGCGACTTAACCTCACCCGCTGCCGAGAGGAACGCTTCGAGAGGTGATTCACCAGCCATTATGAGGGTTCTCAGCCTAAGTATGAGGTGCGGTAACCTCAGCTCCAGGTGTTCGAGCATTGAACTCACCTTGAATTTAGGCATGAAGGCTATTGATGCCGCTATTGAGACCATTATCAACGCGTAGATGATCGCTAGTATGGGGCTCACGGGTAGGAGTTGAAGCCATGATAGGATAGCGACGATGGCTCCTAAGGTAGCGGGTATGGTCGAGACCGCATAGTGAACCTTCCTAGACTTACCTATGTAGAGGGTGTTGAGCACCTGAAACCACCTTAATCCTTATAATTAGTTAATTGAAGTATTGCCTCCTCATATGGTGGGTTTTCTAGCGCCAGCCTTCGAATGAAGTCTGCTCTACGGTACACCTTATTTATGAGGGTGTCCACGCTTAAGCCACGTATCTCACTAATCTTCCTTAAGGTTATTGAGGCTTCAGGCGAGAACCTCTCTAGCCTAGCACCCTCACGCTCGTCCACGGACACCTTATATATAACGTTAAGTTCGGGCTCCTTAGTCTCAGGGTCTATGTGTGAGATCTCAGCAGCGGTCAGGACATACCTGCTTATTCTCTTCCCTACCCTCACCTTAGAGACGTGGACTATGACGTCAAGTAACTGCATCAGGTATGGGGGGATGTTCATGGGTGGCGCCATTAAACGCCTAACAGCCGCCTCAACACCCTCAGCATGCATCGTGCCCAGGCCGCCATGCCCTAAGGAGATGGCTTGGAGAAGTACGTACGCCTCCTCACCCCTAACCTCACCAACGATTATGTAGTCGGGCCTCTGTCTTAGCGACGTCTTAACGAGGTCGTAGAGCGTCACCTTACCTAGGGTCTCAACACCTTCCCTAGTAACCATGAATATCGAGTTAGGGTGGGGTAGCCTAATCTCCCTGACTTCCTCGATAACCACTACCTTCATGTTCAGGGGTATTAAGGTAGCTACAGCGTTAAGTAACGTCGTTTTACCAGCGGCGGTCTCACCGACGATGAATACTGAACGCTTATTCTCCATAGCAACCCACAGGAACCCGACGAGCTCTGGTGTTAGGGTGCCGAACCTAACTAGGTCTATGACGGTGAAGGGGATCTCCTTATACTTCCTGATGGTGATCGCGGTACCTAACTCAGAGATAACCGAGTGGACAACGTTGATCCTATACCCCATAGGTAATGTACCGTCAACTATCGGGCGGCTTAAGCTAACGAACTTACCGGTAGTCAACATCATCTTCTGTAAGTGTCTCTCAAGATCCTCAGGGTCAATAAAGAACACGTTCGTCGGGAGGTTCTCGTACATCCTATGCCACACGAAGACAGGCTTACCTATGCCAAGGACGTGGATATCCTCAATGTTAGGATCCTTAAGCATCGGCTCAAGCTTACCGAAACCAACGATATCCCTCCTAGCCATGTACTTAATACGGTTAATTATGGACTCATCCACCCTCTCCTTACGCTTCAGCCTAAGCTTCTTCCTAAGGATCTTCGGGGCGAACTTCTCTATCGCCTCCTCAATAACCACAGCCATTCTCTCAATATCGAGCTCGGGCTTGGAGTACTCCTCAATAAACCAACGCCTAACAAACTCAAGAACCTCCCTCTCAGCCTCATTGGGTTGCGGCGTCTCAACAACGTACTGAAGCGATCCACCAAAAGAAGCGGAGGTAGGAGACTTAACTATCCTCACCTTAGTATACTCATCCACCTCATACTCCTCAACAATCTCCTCACTAGTTCCCTCACTGGCCATTTCCCTGTCAGCAAGCACTCCATCCACCTACATAGATTAACCCTCTACATAAATTAATGAGTTAACCTTAAACAAAATTACCTCACCGCTGAGGGGATGACTGTGATCAATGGGCAGAACAATAAAAGTAACGCCGTATTCAGGCACTCATGTTTAAAAAGTAATATATTCATAGACTTATGCCCTAACAGTATACGTTACCTCAGCACCGTCAGAGGACACTAATGTTATCTTATACGCATACCCTTTCTGAACAGTTAGCGATGTAGCACCATAGTAAATTACTGTTTCATTAACGTTTCCAGGGCTTACGATAACGCCTTTCCCGGTTCCGTTAACAGCTAAGGTTGTACTATTGGAAATGTGAGAGGCGTCTATGTAGTATACGTTCCCATCAGGATCCGTGATGTAGGCCCTAGTAATGTTCGCTACAACACCGCCGTCATTTCTAACGTACAACACGAACGCATTGTTATTACTATCCCAATACCCTGTTTCTACCACTAGCACTGCTTGCGGTCCTGACCCCTGGTTCAGCCTGCCCCCTATCCAGCCCGTTGCGAATGCGTAGATCACTATTCCCGTCGCTATCGCTATTAATATCAGGAGGACCGTCGCGATTATTGGGGATATACCTTTCCTTAGGGTCCTCATCCTAATTCACCTCATGAATATACTACAAATTAATGAATTAAAAGATTGACTGACATTCTAGCGTAATTGTTTAAATTCCTGCATGCTGAAGCGTGGTGCCCCGTGAAAGTTATTCCTGTTTCCCTTGAGTTGTAAGTCTCAGCCATTCTTATTGTCCACGATGTGTGGAGGCGGTAACATTTTTGTTAATTTCATTTCAAGGGATATTTATGTGAGTTGGTTGTCGAGTTATTTAGGTGTGCGGCCTTGCGGAAGCGGTGCTTCGGAGTCATTCAGTATCTTAAGCCTAGGTGGCGGGCTTAATAGCGATCCATGACCTAAGGGTTGGAGAAGCGAGGCGGAATCCCTAGAGATGACCGGAACTAGTAAAACTAATGGAGCGAGCACCCAAAGAGAACGGTTCTATGGGTTTGGGTTCTTCCTTTTTAAGTAAATCTGCGTGGGGAGTCTGTTATCGGTGTGTAAGCCTATGTCCAGCTTTAAGGACTTTGAGAAGGCTTGGAAGGGGAAGGAGAAAACTGTTGGGCAGATAATTAAAAGCGCGTTCACGAGGGAGAAGCCCCTCAGGATGAGGTTAGCGATGGCTCACTATAAGATTAACTCGATGGTTAGGAGGCTTGAGGTGTACTTGGAGAGGCTTAAGGCTAGGGATAAGGACCTATTTGAGAGGGTTGTGGACGCCCTCATAAGCAAGGACATGGCTAGGGCGTCCATGTACGCTAATGAGGTGGCGGAGTTAAGGAAGGTGGCTAAGTCCCTACTGATGGTGCAGGTAGCCTTAGAGCAGATATCACTGAGGATCGAGTCCATAAGGGAGATAGGCGATATCGCCGCCATGCTGGGCCCCGTCGTGGGCGTGGTTAAGGACATAAGGGCAGCGATAAGAGGCGTGCTCCCCGAGATAGGTATTGAGCTTGGTGAGGTACACGACATACTCCAGGAGACCGTGATGGAAGCGGGTGAGATGTTAGGGATAGGTCCGTCATCGATCTACACAAGCCCGGATGCGAGGAAGGTATTAGAGGAGGCGAAGGTGATAGCGGAGCAACGCATGAAGGAGACGTTCCCGGCCCTACCCGCCGTCCCCACTGCCGCAAAGAGCGGCGAGTCGGAGGCCACCGCCGAGAACTTCTAACGTGGTGGTCAGAACTCCGTTTTTGTGAGGCGCAAAACTACTTGCTTTGTTTCTCAAGTGCTTTCTCCCCTTGCTTTAAGGAATTATCTTGCCTTCCACTTTAACCTCTTTTACACCTAACTTCCTGAGGGTTGATGTGGCAGTGCGGACGAGTTTGTTGATCATAGCTTCTAGTGTCTGCGGGCTCCCTGCCTCACCGTAGATCCTTATCTTAGGCTCCGTGCCGGACTTCCTTATGAGTAGCCATGACCTGTCCGGGAAATTCACCCTTAACCCGTCGATCGTTATTATTTCGGAGTCCTCTCCAGCCATTCTCAGGAGCTCGTCCTTCATTGTCTCGAAGACCTGGTCACGCACGTGCTTAGGCATCTTGAGCGAGTACCTGGCCTGAGGATAGTTGGGAACCTCATTCATCAACTCGCTTATGTCCTTACCTTCCTCAGCCATCCACTTAACTATTAGTCCGGCCTGGTAGATCCCGTCAATCCAAGGCCCCCAGGACGGGTCGATGAGCTTCCACGGCTCAGCAGCTATTAAAGTGTCAGGATTCTTCAGCAGGCCCTCATGCGTTTTCCCTAGCTTCGCCACGTAAAGCTTGCCGCCAAGCTCTTCGACGACGTCCCTCACGGCATTACCGACATCTATGGACACGACAATAGTTCCTTTTCTCTCCTCGAGCTTCCTCTTGGCTATTAACGCTATGATCCTATCCTGCTTTATGAAGCCCTTAGCTGGGTCAAGGACGGCTAACCTATCTCCGTCACCGTCCTGCGCGAGGAAGACGTGGGCACCCACATCCTTAGCGACGGGGAGGAAGGGCTCCAGCACGTCCGGTCTCGGCTCAGGCGTCCTGCCGGGGAATCTCCCGTCAACGTTGGCGTTCAGCGTTACGACGTCCGCACCTATGCTCCTCAATACGTTGGGTGTGGCTAGGGAGGGGGCGCCGTTAGCCGTGTCTACGAGTACCTTAGGTCTCCTCCTGATCTTAGCTGGCATCACCTTAGAACTCACTTCCTCTACGTAGTCCTCCAGCGCGCCTAGCCTTGCCTCATACTTACCTACGGAGTCCCAGTCGGCGAGCCTCCAGGATTTCTCGTGAATTATCTTTTCTAATTCTCTCTCATCGCTCTCAGGGAACTCCATTCCCTTAGCGGTGAATACCTTTATTCCATTGTCTGTTGGTGGATTATGCGACGCTGTAATGTATATGCCTCCATCGCTCCCGTACTTCCTCACGGACCAAGCTAGGGTGGGGAGCGGGACTAACCCCACATCAATTGCGTTAGCGCCTACAGTCATGGCGCCTACCGCCGCGGCTAGCTTGAGAACGGGTGTCGTTAGCCTGCCGTCCCCACCAATCACTACCTTAGACGCCTTCACGTAGGTTGCTAGCGCCATCCCCACCTCAACGGCTAGGTGGGGTGAGACCTCCTCTAAGTACCTACCCCTAATACCGGCGGTTCCGAAGAGCCTCCTCATACAGAGACCCTCCTCAACTCCTCAGGCTTAAGCAAGGATATGCCGGCCTTTCTCCTTCCACGCATGTACTTAACGACCTTCACAAGCACTATTAACTCAGGGTTCTCGAGATCCACTGGCCTGTCAATGTACTTCGCTATCTCCCTGACTGCGTCTATGGTGTGCATCCTCACTCTAGAACCGTCCTCCCTCACCGCATAGAGGTGTCCCTCAAGGGTCACGCGGAACTTCGTTCCCTCAGGTATTTTGGGGGCTATGCTCTCTTTCACCACCTCCACAACGTCGTTTATGTAAGGATCCGTAACGTAATCCACAGGTATGACCCTTATGATAGGCGTCCCAACGCCCTTCAGCGCCTCCCTTATCTCCCTAGCGACCTCATGCGGGTCCTCATCTAGGTCGTAAAGAATTACTGACTGGTAGGAAGAAACATACCTTAACTTAGTGCCAACTATTTGCCTTAACTGATTCCTAGCCCAACGGTAATTATCTACGCCCGGCTCATGCGTCACTATCAGGCTGAACACAACGCATCACACTAAGGTAGTCAGCAGTTTTTGAAATAAAAGGTTTTTATGAGTTTGTGAGGGCTATTATGTTTTGGGATGATCCTTAGATGTGGGGCGCGTGCCGTTCGCCCCGAAGGGTGCCCATGACCTCCACGTGGAGTGGCTTGTAGCCATAATGAAGCGTGGAGACGAGGCACAACCCGTCCTAGCAAGACCTACAACGACCTAGGACGGGAAACGGAAAGTCTTAATCGCGTTAAAATGCGTGCCGCTTAAAGGCAGTTATCTTCGAGCGATCCCTACTCCTCCTTCAGCACAAGGTACTTGATCCTCCTACCGCCCTCCCTAATCCTTGTTAAGGCTGTTGCCGCGGCTGAGAATGCCTTCCTAGGTATGCGTGAGATCCCGATCCCCACCTTAATGTGGTTCGGCTTAATGAGCTCCCGTATGACTGCATCCAGGTTTGAGGGCTCGGTAACCGCGACCAGGTTGTCACCGCCTAAGTACTGAACTATAGCAACTTCTGCGAGGGACTCTACGTAAGTGTTAACGAGCCTCATCACCTCAACATACGCTGAGTAGGGTCCGTCCCTAGAGGTCATGTGCGTGAAGTAGTTCAGGTCGGCATGCGCTACCGCGATCTCCCTAGGCGCGCATTCCTCGTAATAGTCGCCTAACTCTAAGTACTTGCGTGCCTTGCTGAGCACTGAGGGTATCTCACCGCAGAGCAACGCTACCCGGACGGGTGTGGGGCTGTATGGTTTGAGGGCTTCCTTAACGCCATTAATGAATGCCTCCGGATTAATGTTGCTTGGCAGGAGCACTAGCTGGATATCGTACCTTAGGGGTAAGGCCATGCCGTCGTGCTCAGCGGTGAAGGACTGAATCACCTGGTATGTCCTAGCTTGCACGAGCTGTATGAACCACTCCCTATCAGGACCTAAGGACTCCGTCCACTCCCTGTACCCCTCGAACGCCACCGTTCCTACAAGTACCATGCTTCCTCACTTGCCGGGAATATAGTTGGCTGGGGACACTATTACTTAGTTGGTACTGTATCACTCTATGACTAGGGTTTCACCCTCATACCTTAGCTCGTCAACGGCCTTCAGCCTACGCACCATCTTGACGGCTGCCTCCACCGCGCGCCTAGCGTAGTCCTCAACCCTCTCAAGCGCCTGCATCCTCGACGCGCCAGGCCCTATTATGCCGAGCGTCACTGGCTTACCGTACTCGAGCGCGAGGTCCATTAACTTCCTAGCGGTCTGCCCAGCGACAAGCTCATCATGCTTCGTCGCCCCCTGAATCACCGCCCCTATAGTCACTACGGCGTCGACGTCACCCTTATCGAGAAGCTTCTTCACCGCGATAGGCACCTCAAACGCTCCAGGTACTTTAACGACATGCGTGACCTCCGCGCCGAGGAACTTAGCGTGGTTGACAGCCTTCTGAAGCATCAAGTAGGTCACGTCGTAGTTGAACTCCGAAACCACTATTGCCAGCTTAACCATTCAGTTGCTCACCTGATTAATGGGTTTACACGGAGTTAAAAATTAAGACTGTTGTTCAAGGCCATTAGCGGAGGAAACTCACTCCCCTCCCAAGAAGAACAGCTTCTCCATCTCAATGTTTCTTAGTTCCTCTGCTGATGCCTCCTTGACTATGCGCCCACCCACGAGTACGTAGCCCCTGTCAGCAATGCTCAATGCCTTAGCTACGTTCTGCTCCACGAGGAGTATGGTTACGCCCATATCCCTTATCTCCTCAATCTTCCGCATTAAGGTGCTCGCAGCCTTAGGCGCTAGCCCGGCAGTCGGCTCGTCTAGGAGGAGGAGCTTCGGCCTAGACATGAGTGCCCTAGCAACGGCCAGCATCTGCCTCTCCCCGCCGCTCAGAGTCTTTGCCTTCTGGTTCCTCCTCCTAGCTATTTCTGGGAATAGCTTGAACATCTCCTTGATGTCGTCCTTAATGCTAGGGTCCCTGCCACGCATGTACGCCCCCATCACTAGGTTATCCTCCACCGTGAGTTCAGGGAACACGTTATTTGTTTGGGGCGCGTACCCTACACCCAACCGCACTATCTGGTGAGGCTTCAACCCCGTCACGTCCTTACCCGCAAGGATGACTTGACCCGAGTGTATCGTGGCTATCCCGAATATGCTGTTAAGCAGCGTTGTCTTGCCGGCACCATTAGGTCCGAGAACAGCCACTACCTCACCTTCCCTAACCACCAGGTCAATTCCATGAAGCACCTCCATCTTCCCGTAGCCGGACCTGAGGTCCCTCACCTCAAGTATCGGGGCTCCCTGCCTGCTCATGCCTCTCACCTCCCTATGTAGGCCTCAATTACTTTGGGGTCACTCATTACCTCGTCAGGCTTGCCCTCGGAGAGCAGTCTGCCGTTGTGAAGGACGTAGACGTAGTCAACGAAGTCCATGAGCACCTCCAACCTGTGCTCGATGATGAAGAAGGTTAAGCCCTCCTCATCCCTCAACCTCTTTATGAATGTGAATAATTCCCTCGCAGTAGTGTACGCGACGCCCGCAGCCGGCTCGTCCAGCAAGTAGACCCTCGCATCCGTTATCAACCCCCTAATAGTCTCAATCATTTTCATGTGGGCAGCGGAGAGTTCCGACACCCTAGCCCTCACATACTCGCCTAAGCCAAACTTCCTAAGGAGCGCTACCGCTTTCCTAGCAAGCTCCTTCTCCTGCTTCTCCCATTTACTCCTGAACGGGGCTGTCAACACCCTCTCACCCACCTGCCTCGGCGGGGTCAGCAGGACGTTCTCAAGCACGGTTAGTGAGGGGAACAGCCTAGGGATCTGGAAGGTTCTCACGAGCCCCTTCAGGAACACCTCATTGGGGTTCAGCCCGTCTATCCTCTCCCCGGCGTACCACACCTCGCCACGCGTAGGTACGTAGAACCCAGTAACCACGTTGAACAGTGTGGTTTTCCCGGATCCGTTCGGCCCTATCAACCCTATCACTCCTCTTTCCGGCACCTCAAGCGTCACTCCGTCAAGCGCCTTGACGCCGCCGAAGTACTTGGCTAGGTCCTTAACCTCGAGTATGGGTTTAGTCATGCTTCACCACCCCCTGAACCTCCTTCCTTGGATTCCTTCTCCAGACTCTCTACAGCCTCCCACGCTGGTGTCTTGATTGGTTTCTCCGGTACCAGGCCTCCGGGCATGAACATTAGCACGAGTACGATGAGTATGCCGACGATCATCCACCTGATGTAGTCGGGCGTGATTATCGTTATGCCTAGGTTGGGGGTTATGAAGGTCAGTATCCTGTCCACGAACGTTATTATCGCCGCGCCAACCACTGCCCCCTTATTGTTCCCCATACCCCCGAGTATGACCATGGCCCAGATGTTGAAGGTCACAGCCGGCACGAACATATTCGGATTCACTGAGCTCATGTAGAACGCTAGGAGGACGCCAGCAACACCAGCCATGCCGGAGCCTATGAAGAGGACTGTTGCCTTAACCCTAGGCACGTGCTTACCCATGCAGAGCGCTGCCACTTCATCATCCCTAACCGCCTTAAGCACCCTGCCGAACGGAGAGTTAGTTATCCTCTCAGCGAACCACAGCGTCACCGCTAGGAACCCCAGCACTACGAGGACGTAGAGCCTCTCCCTAAGCACAGGGTCAGGAATCCACAGGAACGGGTGCGGTATGCCACTCAACCCCTTACTAGCGCCAAGGGGTTGGTAGTTAAGCAGGAATATCCTCAGGAGTTCCCCGAAAGCGAGTAACGTTATTCCAAGGAACGCTGGACCTACTCTAAGCGTTGGGTACGTCAGTAAGTACCCCACGCACCCAGCGATGATGAACCCAAGCATTAATGACGCGGCGAATATTCCTAGGTCTAAGGCAGGGCTAGCACCACCGTACTTGCCTAGAGCTATGATCCCTTCCGTAGTGTAGGGTGCGGCCGCCACGTGGTATACGGCGAGCACAGTGTACACGCTGAGGGACGCGGCTAAGTACGCCCCTATCCCGTAGAACGCCACTTTGCCAAAGTTAGCCATGCCGGTTAAACCTACTTCAAGGTTAAGCGATATCGCTAGGATCGCGTAGATGCCTAGGAACGTGCCCCACGAAACCAGGAACCCGAGGATATCGAAGCTGGGTAGCATGCCCTTCACCTCCTCTTCCTTAGGAACCTATACGGTAACCCGCCGCCAGCACCTAGAGGCGGGAACGCTATGATAACTATCAGTAGCGTGGAGAATGTTATGAAGGGTTTGAAGCTCGTGGGAACGCCGAAGACTTGGTTAAGGAACGCCATACCTAGGTTCTCAGCGAACGCGATTATGAAGGCGCCTAACGCCGTCCGGGAAAGTGAGGTTAAACCACCTATCACGGCTATCGCGAACACCTGCAGTATGAGCGTGTCGCCGACCTCGGGAGTGGCTATAGCGAATATCGCCCAAAGAACGCCACCGACCGCCGCCATTCCACCAGCCATGAACCACATGACATTAACTACCCTGCTCCTCGGAATACCTGATATCTCGGCTAGGGTCGGGTTATCTGCTATCGCCCTAATAGCTTTCCCAACAGCAGTCTTCTCAAGTATGAAGTAAAGCATGAGCGCTAGCGCGGCAGCAGTTATGGCAGCGGTCAAGAACGCACTCGTTATGGGAATTCCGCCAACAACGACCCTAGGTAGGGTCTCGAACCTAAGTAACACCGACACTAGGTTGGCTTTAGCAACCCTGGATAGGACATCAAGCACTGAATACATTAGGTACTTGTAGAATATCCAGAGACCCATTGAAGCTATCATTAATATCACGACGTTAGCGCCGCGCCTGCTCAGAGGCTCGAAGACAGCCACGTTATCTATGACACCCATGATACCGCCGATGATGAAGGCAGCGGCGATAGCTACGAAAACGTTGTCAATACCTAAGAACGTATACAATAGCACGGCCGCGTAAGCGCCGTACGTGATGAAGTTAATGTGAACGAAATTAATTATTTTGGTGGTCTTATAGCTAAGCGTTAACGGTACCGCCAGCACCGCATATATTAGCGCTATGTGCACGGCGGTCAGTACCTGGTACGCATCCATGTTCACCATCACACCCACCTCCGGAGACCGCAGTTACGCGCGTACTGCGAGCGAGAGGTTAAGCTGAGGCTAAGGGTGAAAGCAGGCTCGATCAAAAAGCTGAGGCTATTCTTGATTAGCCCGGCTGTGACGTTAGGGTTACCGCGCCTCCCTGATACACCCCTATGTCGCTGAATTCGTACTTACCGTTCACCTGCTTTATCGACCATATAGCGTACTGCTGGAATGCCTTGTCACCGTTCTCGTCTAGGTACGTCCACCCGCTGGGTCCGTAGTAGTGAGCCGCCACCTTCGGTAATGCGTCCTTTATGGCTGCCCCATCATAGGTACCGGCTCTGAGGATGGCCCACCCGGCAAGCATTACCGCGTCGTATAGGTTCTCGCTGAACACCGGCGGGTCACTACCTGTTATTTCCTTGAACCTCTTGGCAAACTGCTCATATAGCACGTTGTGCGGGGTCTGCGGCCTGGTGCCCATGAACTTAACGCTTATCAGGAACTTAGCTAGGCTTGGCTGAAGTAGCTCGGAGGCTCCGTGCACGCCCTCCGATGAGAACCACCTTACTTTCGACAGCACGGGGTTGTTGGCTGCGTGCGACAATATGTTAGCGCCGTCAGTGTCGAACGAGATAAGCACCACAGCCTCGGCACCACTGGACTGCACTTTCTGCGCTAACGCGTTCACCTCGGATGAGTAGTCGGAGAGGCCCGTAGTGTAGGACTGCAGTATCGCGGTGCCGCCGCTCTCTTCAAAGTACTTCTTGAAGAACTCGGCGAAGGCATTACCATACTCGTCGTTCCTGTAGAACACCACGACCTTCTTCACGCCCTCATGCTCGACTAGCGCGGCCAGCACTTTAGCCTGAAGCGCGTCAGAGCCAACGGTCCTGAATATGTAGTCATTCGGTATCGCGAGCGTAGGGGCTGTCGATGACGGAGATATTATGACTATGTGGTTCGAATCAGCGTAGCTCTTCACAGCCTTAACCTGGGAACTCGCAGCAGGTCCTATCACGACCTTAATACCCTGCTGTGCGAACGTCTGCACGTTCTGCAGGGCCTTCTCATCCTGCGTGGCGTCATCCAGTATCACAGCCTGGAACCTAACATCGAAGCCGTATGCCTGTACCTCCTTATTAAGGTCATCGATCGCCATTTTAGCTACCTGCTCCCACATCTTACCCACTGAGGACAGCTCTCCTGACAGCGGTAGCGTGAACCCTATCTTATACACCTTCGTCTCGCTACCTGCGGACGAGGTCACGGTCTTAGTTACTGTTACAGTAGTAGTCCCTCCGGCTGAGGTTTGTGGGGATGGCGCTTGCACTCCTCCTGTTGGCATGGCTAACGATATTCCATAGCCTATGCCTATACCTATTATCAAAGTTATAATTATAGCTACCACTATCTTCAAATTTTGTCCGGCCATTTCCATCACCTTTATCCCATTTATTTTTCAGCCTCTGTAATGGGAGGGGAGGCTTATAAGCCTTTCATTTCCTGTTTAAATTATTTAATCATGTTAGAACTGCTTAAACTCACACTCACGTATTGGCAGGCACGTGTGAATCGTTATAAGGTCATAACTGTTGCACAAAGATAATCATGATTGCTTAAAGCGTGAAAGTTGAATCAAGCTTAGGTTTATTTGAAACATCCTGCTAACGGATAATGTGGGGAAAGCCGTGGCGAAGAGGATAACGCGGCTTAAGGAGGTAGGTTCAACGTCCCCTCAGGGTATATACCTATACGACCCTGAGGATGACATGTGGGTAATGCAGCCCTCAGACGACCCGGATCCCTTTGTCCCTAAGGAGGACGGCTACTACGTCATTTATTTCGACAACACTAAGTGCCCCGCTTGCCGCAGATACGACATCTACTGGTACCCCTTCGTGAGGAAGTACGCGAAGAAACTCAGCGACTATAAATTCGTGATAGTGCTGTGCGGATGGTTCGCTAGGGAATGCGTGTCACCTACGGCGGCAGCGACGTTCACGTACTTCGATGTGCACGCATCGCCAACCACGTACTTAGCTCACGTGAAAGGCGGCGAGATAAAGTATAAGGAGAAGTATGAGGGGGTACTCACAGACTTAGAGCTAGAGAAGGCTGTCCCAACGTTCAAGGAGCGTGCTGAGAAAGCGGAGAGGGGCGAGCCGGTGAAGAAGCCAATTAAGGATGAGGATACACTCCTTAAGTTGCTCAAGAAACTAATACAGGAGGCGAGCAAGGGTGGGACTTAACGTTGAGGAGATAAGGAAGGACTTCCCAATACTTAAGCGTGTAGTGAATGGAAACCCCCTAATATACTTCGATAACGCGGCAACCACCCAAAGACCAGTTCAGGTCGTTGCTGCCATAGCTAGGTTCTACCTCCAATACAACGCAAACGTTCATCGAGGATTCCACACCCTCTCACAGGAGGCGAGCGAGGCATTCGAGGAGGCGCATGAGGTCATAGCTCATTTCATAAACGCCTACTCATGGGAGGAGGTCATACTAACGTATAACACTACTGAAAGCATAAACATAGTCGCGTTCACTTGGGGCCTTAAGAACCTCCGCGAGGGAGACGAGATAATACTCACGGTAATGGATCACCACAGCAACATGCTACCTTGGAGGAAAGTTGCCGAAATCACCGGAGCAAAGATACGGTACGTAGACATAACTGACGACGGACTACTAAGGTACGACATGCTCGAGGAGATGATCAGCGAGAAAACGAAGGTAGTGGCGTTCCCAATGATGAGTAACGTACTCGGAACAATGAACGACGTAAAGAGGATAGCTAAGATAGCACACAGCGTAGGCGCCATAGTAGTGGCCGACGGCGCTCAATGGGTGCCACACGCACCCACAGATGTTAGAGACTTGAGAATAGATTTCCTAGCATTCAGCGGACACAAGATGTTAGGCCCCACCGGGACAGGCGTACTTTGGGGCAGGAAGGACATCCTAGAGGATCTAGAACCCTTCAAATCGGGAGGCGACACGATAAAGGACGTCACGCTGGACTCCGTGATATGGCATGACCTACCATGGCGCTTCGAAGCCGGCACCCCAAACATAGCGGGGGCGATAGGGTTAGCCGAAGCGGTAAAGTACCTCATGAGGATAGGTATGGAGAACGTAAGGGAGCATGAGAAGGAGCTAGTGAGGCACACGTTAAAACGCTTTGAGGAGCTAGCGGACGACGTTGATGTGTACGGCCCGAAGAACCCTGAGGTTAGGGGTGGTGTGGTCTCATTCAACGTGAAGGGCCTGCATTACCATACAGTCGGTAAGGCACTCGACCTCTTCGGCATAGCGGTGAGGACCGGAGGACATTGTGCACACCCCCTACATTACAGGCTAGGCATTAAGGGAACCGTGAGGGCGAGTTACTATATCTACAACACCGTGGAGGAAGTCGACAGGTTCATTGAAGTCCTTAAAACAATAGTGAAGCTTAAGGACAGGCTGGCTAAGGAGAAGGTTGAGGACGTATGTACGGGTGGTTAAAGGTGAGGTAACCTTTTCTGGAGCACTGAGGCGCCAGTGAATTAGTGAACGTCACGCACAATGCCTCGGCGAGCGATTCGAGCGTTTTTGAAAAAAGAGTCGGGGTAATTAAAAGGTGATTTACTAGTGGCTGTTCCCCACACGTATTGTGTTCCTGATTCTCTCCCTTATGCTCCTTTGGGAGTCCTCGGATACAACTTCGAAGGTTCCGTCCCTGTAAATCACGACGGTTATTGGCTTAATCACATGGGTTCCCTTAATACTGCCCTCAGCTCTGAATCGTATCTCGTCGTATATCCTCGTGAAGTTCCCCTTTAACTTAACGTTAGCCTTATCTGCAGTAGCTATTAGCATGCCAGGGACTTGGACTAGGTGTGTTCCCGGCGGTATGGTGACCTTAGCGACTGAGAGTAACTCCTTAACATGCTTTAGGGTCTCCTCAGCTAGGCGGACCTTACGCCAAGCCCTCTTCTCTATGATTGATATGTTCTCCCTTGAGGTCCCAAGCATTCGGGCTATCTCTTCTTGGGTTTTACCAGCTATCCTTAATTTGAGGACCGTGTACTGTCTTTCAGTTAAAAGACCGTAGCGCTTTCCTGGCACGACTCTCACCTGTCATTCTCTAAGGTTTTCGATACGTACTGTTATCCTGTGATACTAGGCTTAATTTAATTTACTCAGGTTTTTACACGTATAAAATTTATTGAGGAGTGTAAAACTAGGTTACGTTAATCGATATAACCAGACGTTCCCATGCATCGACTGGATCATAAGGGCTCTCCTCATTTAAACATACTGACCCTAAGTAGGGATTAAGGGAGCGGTGATGCTGGTGAATGATGAGCTTCGAGTGGGTCTCGCTAGGATAGCGAAACGTGCGGACAGGGTCATGGTTGAGGATCCGTACGTTAAAGAGGAATTTATACTAGTCACTGACGCACCGCTTAACGTCGAGCCTGTCCTACCTGCTCACGTGCCTGTAAGGCTAGCTGAATGTGTTTACCTAGACCTAGGAGCACCCATAGTTGTTTCCGGAACTGCCAGCATATGGGTCACGATCCCTTACGAGTTACGGGTGGCTGTGGGGGAGAAGGTATTGAAGGTGCTGTCACCTTTCAAGGTTAAGCATACTGTAGTAGGCACTCCCTACGAAGGCGTGATTTGTAGGTGGTTTAAATCCACGGTTGTTTCGAACCCCCATGCGTGGGACCGTACTGAGGGTTTGGTCAAGGTCGTAGTTGAGTCCCCAACACCGGAGGTAGTGAAGGGGATCTACGCTAGGTTAAGCGTATTAAAACTGTACGTGAGGGAAGGACAGCGTCTCTCAGTATTCTACGGCACGTTGAGGGGGTCGGTGCGAGATAATGTTATGTACGTCAGTAATGTTGAGGGACAACCACCTGTCGAGGGCTTGAGGGAGGTTCGCGGCCTAGTCGATCATAACGTCGCAAAGTATTTCCACATGGAGTTTATGGAGGGTCCCTAAGATGTTCCCGCAGGACGTGATTCAAAGGCTAGGCACGATGTTCGAGTCCCTGCCGGCGCTCGAGAAGCAGATACTTCTTTACGTTGGGGTGGCTGCTGCCTTAGGTGTTACAGTAGCTGTAGCGATCCTAGCGAGGTACTGGCTCAGAAGATCCTTAAGGCCTAAGGTTCCCCCACATGTTTACGTGGGTATAGAGAAGGTCGTGGTCTACGGCATAATACTGGTCGGTGTTGTGGCGGCCCTCTCGCCATTCGGCATACAGTTAACAGGGTTACTGATGGTGGGTGGTTTCGCAAGCTTAGTCATAGGCTTCGCGGCCCAGACAGTCTTCGCGAATTTCTTCAGCGGGCTATTACTGTATGTTGAGAGGCCGTTCAAGATAGGGGATCCAATCAAGGTTCTAGACTACGTTGGGAGGGTGGAAGACATCTCAATGGTATCAACCAAGATAAGGACCTGGGACGGCGTCCTAGTCAGGATACCTAACGAGAAACTAATGAATTCAGACATAAGTAACTACAGCAAAAGCGTCGCTAGGAGGATAGACATACCGATAGGTATCTCCTACAAGTCAGACATAGAAAAAGCCAGGGAAGCCCTACGCAGGATGCTTGAGGAGCACCCGTTAGTCCTAGTGTACCCGCCCCCCAAGGTGTACGTGGTGGACTACTCTGACTCAGCGATAGTGCTTAAGCTGAGGTGCTGGGTACCGACGAGCATGTGGTTCGAGACCTACATGGAGTTAGTGGCTAAGGTGAAAGCAACGCTAGATGAAGCCGGGGTCGAGATACCGTTCCCGCAGCTGGACTTACACGTGAAGGAGCCTGTCGCAATAGACCTACTTAGTAAGGAACGGCAGGAAGCGTTAAATGATGTGGGTACGTAGCGCCTAACTTTTAACCCTTCAACCCAGTTTAACCAGGTGTACACGGCGTTGGGATACTACGGGAGTGGGGGATACGGGTACGGATGGGTAGTGGTTCAGCCGCCCAAGAGAAGGAGGGTGGACCTACGGGAGGTTATTGACTTAATCATCTCGTGGGCTGTCCTAACCATAGCGTTCGGAGCAGCCTCAATCCTTGCAGGGAGCTTAATAGGCCTAGCCGTTGCGGGTGTCGCGGTCGCGACAGCATTCATAGCTCATGAACTCTCGCACAGGCAGGTAGCTAGGAGGTATGGGCTCTACGCTAAGTATAGGGCGTGGTACGCTGGCTTGGCGTTGGCCTTAGCGTTAGCTCTCTTCTCAACCAAGTTTCTTGGAAGGACGTTCGTGTTCGCGGCCCCAGGAGCTGTCTACATAATGGCGTTGTACCCTATCAGCAACCCCAAGGCCGAGATACGCGTTGCTGAGGCCGGCCCCCTAGCAAATATAGCCGTGGCCCTCGTAACCCTAATAGTGTCGACCGCACTACCTTTCCCGTGGCATTACTACGCCTTAGCTGTGGGGAGCGTTAACGCGTGGATAGCGTTCTTCAACCTCCTCCCAATACCGCCGCTCGACGGCTTCAAAATACTTAGGGGGGCGCCGGGGGAGTGGGTCGCACTATTTGCTGTAGCGCTAGCATTATACTTCTTCACTTGAGGGAGTGACGCATTATCGTTTGCTGTGATGCTTCTTCAAGCACTCAACACATCTCTCAGCGTTTAGGGCGGTTGGAGGCACCCGTCTCTCAATGAAGTACCCTATTATGGCTTCAGCAACGTACCTCCCAGTATATATGACGGACTCTAAGGTATAGCCAGCTACGTGAGGCGTGAATATCACGTTACTTATCTTCGTTAACGGGTGGTCCTTCGGGAGGGGTTCCTCAGGGAACACGTCTAGCGCCGCCTTAATTCGCCCTTCCTGAAGGGCTTCAATTAACGCATCCATATCTATGATCTCGCCCCTAGCAACATTAATTAGTAGAGCCCCCTCCTTCATGAGGCCCAGCTCCCTACGCCCGATGAGGCCCATCGTCTCAGGCGTTAGCGCGACGGAAATCACGACCACGTCACTAGTTGAGAGAAGCTCCTCTAGACCCTCGAACCTTATTCCTAAGGCGTGCTCAACCTCAACCTTCCTCCTCCGACTCCAGTACGTTACTGAAGCACCCACAGCCTTGAACAAGGCTGCTGCTTTAGCGCCTACCCTACCAAGCCCTACTATCCCGACTTTCCTTCCCGCGAGCTGAAGACCTAAAAACTTACGGGGGGCCGCGCCCTCACGCCACTCACCAGACCTGACGTACTTGTCCCCCGCAACTACGTTCCTGAGGGCTGCGAGGGTTAGCGCCAGTGCGTGCTCAGCGACCGCATCTGCAACGTAATCGGGTGCGTTAGCTACGCACACGCAGCGCTTACTTAAAGCCTCAAAGTCGAGGCGGTCGTACCCGGATCCGTGAATCATGAGTAGCTTTAACTTAGGGGCTGCCCTGAGCAGTAATTCGTCAACCGCTTGGTACGGCGTGACGACGACAACGTCTGCATCCTTAAGCTCGCTCGCCACCCACTCCCTATCAATTAAGGCGTCCCTACCGCGGTAGTACTTAACAGTGAATCCAGCGTTAATCAGCACTTCACGCGCGACCCTATGCGGCTTAAACAAGAACACTACCTTAGCGTGTCCTCCGTACGTACTGGGCACCCAGCAAACTATGCCTGCTGGGGAAATCAAGATTTCTGAATCAATGGTACTGTTTTCATTTACGGTAGTTAGGGTACACGTGGAAAGCATTAATGAATGACTCAGTAACTCAATCCCTAGGGTGGTTACGCTGAAACGTGATTGGGAAATCCCGATAGAGATAGAACCCATAGGGTACGTACGCATTAACGTTAGTGACAATGAAGTTCGTAACGCGTGGATAAGTGGAGGCGTCGAGGGAGTAATAGAAATACTACCGGAATATGAGCCAGGGCTGGACGGGATAGATGGTTTCTCCCACTTAATAATTATTGCATGGCTTCATAGGGCGGTGCCGTGGCATAGGAAGGTGCTTAGGGTCAAGCCAAGGTTGCTTGCCCGCTTCGGCGTTCCACTAAAGGAACTACCTCTGGTTGGGGTTTTCGCCACGGACTCTCCTGACCGCCCTAACCCGATAGCGATAGATATCGTTGAATTCCTAGGACGTGACGGAAGACTCCTTAAGGTGAGGGGTCTTGACCTCTTCAACGGAACCCCCGTCCTCGACTTAAGGCCCCTCGACCCCGACTCAATACCTGACCCATCATCAATAAAGGTTAGTGCGTGGGCTTCGGAACTAAAGAAGCGACTCTCATTGATCCTAGGAAAAAACGTTAG
>JALVVU010000143.1 GCA_027023255.1 Desulfurococcales archaeon | reverse complement strand
ACCTCTACGACTCCGGGTTCTCTTAGTAAGGCGGCCCTCAAGTTCTTAACCCCCAATTAGTTTTCCGTGGCTCAGGAATTAACGTCTGATGGAAGGTAGATTAAGGCCGATATACCTCTGTATTAGGAGGAGGTCGGCAATGATAGTTGTGCCGGAGTTACTTGAGTCACTGAAGTCGAAGTTAATGGAGGTAATGTTAGGTGGTTTCGTGAAGCCCAGAAAGGAACTCACTTACGACGTAGTAATCCTATCCTTCATGCCTGACCCCAAGCTCTCCGAGGGTTTAGGTGAGAAGGTATACGCCGTTAGGGCGGTGCTCGTCGGGTCCGAAGAAGGCGGCACGGTGGATTACGACTCCATGGCCTTCATTAGGAGGAAGAGGATAGACTTCGCGTTACCCTTTAAGGCCGTAGTTAATGATGACCTCGACGTCCTAGGCATTGAGGTTATGGAGGAGAGTAGGGAGTGAGGTAAACGTCAGTCGTCACTTCCTGATAGTCTTAAGCGGTTTATTTGAGTACTAATTTATTTGTCCGTACGCGTTCTATGGTTGGGACCCGAACTTGAGTGCCTGTTCTGTGGAGGTGGATCGGAACCTCTGTAAGGGATGCGGCATATGCGTTTCAGTTTGCCCGAAGAACGCGCTTGAACTCAGCCCCAACATAGGTCCTAGCGGGTACAGGTATCCCGTGCTTAAGGGAGAATGTATTGGTTGTAAGACCTGCACTCTCTACTGCCCTGACTTCGCGATAACCGTCGTGTGCGATGAGGGAGGTGGTCAGGGGTGAGGGTAGAGTTCTTAAGCGGTAATGAAGCCGTCGCTAAGGCAGCGTTAGACGCTGGCCTAAAATTCTACGCTGGCTACCCAATCACGCCCTCATCCGAGATCATGCATTACCTAGCACGCGAACTACCTAAGAAGGGAGGGATGTTCATTCAGTCAGAGGATGAGCTAGCAGCCATCAACATGGTTGTTGGGGCCGCGTTAGCAGGGGTTAAGTCCATGACCGCAACCTCCGGTCCGGGCTTCTCACTGATGCAGGAGGGCCTAGGGTACGCGGTCATGGTTGAGGCCCCTATAGTTATCGTCAACGTAATGCGTGCGGGGCCCGGAACCGGTCAAGCAACTAAGGCAGCTCAAGGCGACGTCATGCAGGCTAGGTGGGGACGGCATGGAGATCAGGTCGTGGTGGTGCTAGCACCTTCAAGCCCGCAGGAGGCCTACGACTTAACAGTCAAGGCCTTCGAGATAGCGTGGGGTCTTAGAGTGCCGGTAGTGGTGCTGAGTGATGAGTTCGTGGGGCATGGGAGGGAGGTGGTTGAGATGCCTGATAAGGTTAAGGAACCCGAACCCGGGTGGGGTCCGGAGGATTATAGTAAACCTCCGTTCGGCTCCGATGATCCGAGGAAACCTCCTCCTCTCCCTCCGCTTGGTGAGGGGTACGACTTGCTGATCACTGGATCTACCCACGACGAGTGGGGATACAGGGACGTACACTCCTTCGAAACACACTTCAAGCTGGTTAAGAGGTTAAAGGAGAAAGTGCTAGGGAATATCGAGAAGATCTTCATGTACGAGTACTTCGGGGATGATGAGGCTGACATACTCATTGTTGCCTACGGCTCCATGTCCAGACCAGCCAGGACAGCCGTGAGGAGGTTGCAGGCAGCCGGCTTCAGTGCAGGCTTACTTAAGCTCAAGACTCTGTGGCCTATGAATTACGATGTCCTCAGATCCTACGTCAAGGACGCTAGGGTAGTCATTGTCCCAGAACTCAACCTAGGTCAGGTAGTGTATGACGTGAGGATCGTAGCCGGTAACGACACGGTCGTCGTACCCATAAACAAGGTTGGTGGTGGGGTCCCAATCTATGCTTGCGAGATTGTTGAGAAGGCACAGAAGGTGTGGGGTGAGGCGCTTGAGGAAGCACTTCAGCCGTAAGTACTTGAGGGAGGAGGTCCTCCCCACCCCCTTCTGCCCGGGGTGCTTTAACGGCGTAGTAATGAATGTCATGTTCAAGGCATTCGAGGAGCTAGGGGTTGAGAGGCTTAAGGGCTACGTATTCGTGAGCGGGATAGGGTGCTCCTCTTGGATACCCAGCCCCCACATAAAGGCGGACACAATACACACCCTCCACGGAAGGGCGGTCGCGGTAGCGACAGGCGTCAAGCTAGCAAAACCAAACCTAAACGTGATCGTGATCGGTGGTGACGGCGACTTAGCCGCAATAGGCTTCAACCACCTAGTACACGCCGCCAGAAGAAACATGGATCTCCTAGTAATACTCGTCAACAACTTAGTGTACGGAATGACTAGAGGCCAAGCATCCCCAACAACCCCTGAAGGTATGAGGACCGTCACCACACCCTACGGCGCGTACGAACCAGTAATGGACGTAGCGGAACTAATAGCACGCACAAACGCAAACTACGTGGCTAGATGGTGTGTGGCGAACTTCAACCAACTCAAGAACTCAATCAAGGAAGCACTAAGCAAGCACTCCAAAGGCTTCCGCTTCATAGAAGTAATAGCCCCATGCATAACCTACGTGGTAAGGTACGAAGGAAAAACACCAGGGCAGAAAATCAAGGAGCTAATGAAAGTATGCCGACCAAACACAGAAACACCCTATGGACGTATAGGGATCCTCAAAGCAGAGGACAAACCAGGATACCTGGACAGGTATTTTGAATACGTGAAGAGAGCTACGGAGGGGGATAAAGGTGAGTAAAAACACGCACACCCAAATACAGGAACATACAATAGCGATAGCCGGAAGAGGAGGGCAGGGAGTAGTGCTCGCAACAACACTACTAGCGAGAGCAGCCTTCAAGAAAGGACTGTACGTAGCACAGCTACAGAGCTACGGAGCTGAAGTAAGGGGAGGTGCTGTAGTGGCGTACGTAGTGCTCTCAAAACAACCAATAGAGAACCCGTACCCAGAGAACTACGACCTCGTAATAGCACTCCACGAAGCAGGAGTAGCGAGAAGAAGGAATGAAATACTATCATCCAAAGCCATAATAGCTGACGAAGATCTAGTCAAACCCATACCTAAAGATAATGTAATACGGGTAAAGATAGTGAGGTCGGGAACCCCAAACATGGTCGCACTAGGAATAATAACCACTTTCATCCCCGCAATAACTGAGGAACTAAGGAAAGAGATAAGCAAGCTGTGGAATGCCGAGGAAAACCTAAGGTCATTTGACACGGGTATCAGGATCGGGGTCGAGTTGCTCGGCAAGCATACGAAACTTAGGGACATAGCAGAAAACTTAACTAAGCTAGTGAGTTCGTAATTTACCTTACCTTCCAGCGGAACCCGTGAAAAATACTTACGTTTTACTCTTTATTAATGAGTTTCAGTATCTTAGGCAGTAGTTCCCACCCGTGTTCTATCGTTCCTAGTTCTCCCTTCCTTGAGCATTCCTTTTCCGTTAGTTTAGTTGCTTTATCCGGCTCTAGGCCAGGGGCTATTAGTGCTAGGGGCACTGGGTCGTCGGTGTGTGCCCTCACGGTTGGTGGTGTTGCGTGGTCTGAGGTTATCAGTATTGCTACTTCGTTAAGGTCTATCAGTGGCAGGATTCTGGCTACGTAGTACCTGTCTATGTCCTCTATCGCCTTGACTTTCCTTTCGCGGTCGCCGTCATGACCTGGCTCGTCCGGGCCTTTGAGGTGCACGTAGACTACGTCGGCTTTCTTGAGTAGGTCTAAGGTCGCTTTGACCCTGATTTCATAGTCTGACTCCCTGTCTTCAGTTGGTGGGGGCACCTTAGCTACCTCCATCCCAAGTATCCTGGCTATGCCTATCTCGACAGGCATTTCCGCCACTGCCGCGAACTTGAGTCCGTAGCGCTTACTTACTGGCTCTACCTTCGGTATCGCGCCCCCAGCGTCCCTTAGCAGTACGGCGTTCGCTTTCAGCTCGCCCCTCGCCTCACGCTCCTTATTCACTGGGTGCTTGTCTAGGATCTCTATGGCTTTCTTGATGAATTCGTTGACTAGCTCAGCCGTTACCTTAGCTTCCTCGCTTCCGTCGAGAGGCTCGCACCACCTTATGTAGGGTTTGAAACCCTTAACCGCGACCGAGATTTTCCCGACCTTCCTGTATGCTGGGTCAACATTCTCCACGTTATCGCTTAACCTCCTCTCCTTACTCCCGATGACCACGACAGCCCTGTGCCCGACCGTAGCCACTACACGCACGTACCCGCCGTACTTGCTTAGCTCCATTCCGTCAAGGGCCTTAGCCAATTCCGTAGCTTCCTCAGTCCTTAGAGACCTCCCTACCCTCCTGTCGATAAGCTTGTAGGTTGTAGGGTCAACGGTCGCGAAGTTCGCTCTGAACGCTACCTCATACCCCTCCCTCAGTGTTAACCCGGCGCCGACAGCCTCGATTGGGCCCCTTCCAGTGTACTCCTTATGTGGGTCATAGCCGAGGATCGACATGACTGCGCCGTCGGACTCCGGCGCTACGCCCTTACCCACGGTATACATCATGCCGCACTTCCCGGCCTTAGCAAGCAAGTCGAGTAAAGGCTTCCGCGCTAGCTCATAGGACGTTACCTCGTCAGCTAACCTATCCGCCGCGCCATCAAGCACGAGGTAAATTAACTTCATGATGCCACCGACTAAAGGCAGGGCGTGGAGTAATAAGGATTAACTGAGGTAGCACCCCCTGAGTGTTCAGGGGCCTCCTTAAGTTTATTCATCCTTTATTGAGTAACGTGGATGCTGCCCTCGCGAGCGCGGCTCCCCTAGCGTAGTATATGTAGGATGGGACCAGGTCATACGAGGACAGCGGTGTCTCCTTCTTGCGGAGGCAGAACGCGTTAACGCAGTTCATTAAGTCCTTGTCGCCAGATGCTATATCGCTCCATACAGACGACAGGATTATGTTAGCTAGTGTGGAGTTACTTGCTAGCGCTGCGGAGTAGGCGTGTACGGCGTCAGCCCTCTTCATTAGGACAGCATCGGCTGAGATCGTTATGTTGAAGTAGTCGGAAACGTAGAGTGAGTTGCTTAGCTCCTCAGTAGCTATCGCGTAAGCCTCAGCCATTAATGCATAGTAGCACGCTACCGCGTACCTCCCCCTAGCTATCGCGTTGCTGGCCGACATGGCTAGCGATGATGCGTAGTCAAGTAGCCTCGCCCCTATGGTGTAGGGTTGCACTTCATCCCTAACACGCCTTATGGCGTCCTCAGCTCTCCCAAGAAGTATCTGTGCGGCCTTCTCGGCGGTTACTTTGGGGTTACCGGTATCCTCTGATGCTAAGTACTCCTTAGCTAAGTCATATAGTTTGCTGGCAAGCACGTACGCCCTAGCAACGATCATGACGTCAGCAACAGTCCCGTTACCGGCGGATAATGTGTTAAGGGACTCGTTCCCGGCTCTGAGTATCCTCCACGCGTAGTCCACGAAGTACTGGGCGTATGCTAAACTATCAGCTATATACCCTATGCTATGCGGCTTACCCATCTCAGCAATTACCGAAGTATTCAAGGACCGAAGCTCCTTGGCAAGCGACGCGTATTTAGGCAGGTATTCCTTCAAAGTCCCGTTAATGCCTAATGTACTGTAATCCCTTGCCGCGATGCTTGCAGTAACCTCCGCCAAGGCCTTAAGCGAGTTGGATATGGCGCCCCCAGTATCACCGGCCCTCAGCCTCTCCTCAGCTATCGAGATGAACGCGCTTGCCTCATCCTTAACAGTCTTGTTTAGGGCTTGGGAGTTGAGAAGACTCTTAACCTCGGAAATTATCCTAAACGCGAACGACTTCTCCACGCTCGCTGTGGGGAGAGGCGGCGGTCTTGGTGTGGCTTCCGCGGCTAACTTTAGCCTAGAGTACGTGATTCTCGAGGATATCGCGGTTAAGGTGGTGGCGAAGAGTGATGCAGCAATAACCACCAGTATTAGTGATGCGACAATACTTGGGTAATCAACCCCCTTTCTGCTTCCTTCCATCCCGCTCATGACTACTGAACCCAACCCTAGAGTTTAGATCCTGCAAATTAACTTTGGCGGTCCCCAACGCCCCTATGACCACGCTTAATTATCTCTACCTCCGTCACTAAGTTAATGAAGTGAACCTCGCAGTCAAGACCGGTTAGCGCCTGCCTAACGTACCCATCAATGTACTCCCTTCGCGGTATTCCATGCATGGAGCTAACCACCTTAAGGAGCAGCGGATTTACACCCATCATTTTCGAGGTCTTCCTAATCTCCGACCATGGCGTGTCTGGTGAAAACTCAAACACGCGTGCTGAGGAACCTTCCTTAAGAACCCTCTGTAGCTCCCTGAAGAACTTGCTTGGCTCGCTAATGTGGTGCAGAACCCCGGTTGATACGATAGCGTGGAAGGAGTTGTCCCGGAAAGGGAGGCAGGTAGCGTCCCCCGCCACAATGTCAGATACTCCAGTGCCTTCACTACCGAGCAACCTTCTTTTGGCGAGTTCAACCATGGCTGGTGAGATGTCGAGGCCCACGGCATACGTTGACTCATCTCGTGATGTTAGAAGTTTCGACAGGAGGTGTCCGGGCCCGCACCCGGCATCTAGTACGTAATGAAGCCCTTTCCCTAACCCTAATCGCTTAATCGCAAGTTCATGGAGCTTAGCCAGTAGTTTACCCGCCAATCTCTCATAGACCTTAGTTGCCGGTCCTGGGATACCTAATTCACTTAACTGCTGTATTTTTCGAGCAAGTACGTTTACGCCCACCGTAGCTCGCCACTAGTAGGAAAGGCATGTCTAGACATAAAACTTGTAGGGAGGGATTAAGCAGTCACTTCAGCACCCTCACCCTCTTGTGGTGCTGCGAACACGCGCATGTACTGCCTCCTTATATCCTCCTTCAGTAGGTGTAGGTACATCTGCGTGGTCTTAACGTCCTTGTGACCAAGTATGGTCTGCAGAGCTATCAGGTTTAAGCCCCGCTTAAGAGCTTCCGTGGCGAAGGTATGTCTGAGGACGTGTGGACGCACCTTCTTAGGGTCGACACCAGCCCTTTTAGCGAGGGTCTTAAGCCTCTTGTAGAGACCCGTGTAGCTTAGAGGTATTAGGCGGCCCGACTTGACGTGTTGTAAGTACTCCTTAAGCACAGCTTCGGTTGCTGGGCCGAAGAACACTACTCTCTCCTCACCAAACTTAGCGTTCCTCACGACAATTTCTCTACTCTTCAGGTTAATGTCCTCCACCCTCACGGAGAGGAGCTCCTGGGCACGCATACCTGTCTCGAAGAGCATCGACACTATGAGTAGATCCAGAACGTCGCGGGCAGCCTCAAGAAGTTTAAGCACCTCACGCTCGCTCAACGTAGGCACCCTAGACCTCCCCCTAGGCCTAGCGACGGCAGGCACCTTCCCAACGATGCCTAGCCACTGAAGAAACGCCCTCACGTAGAGCGAGTAGTAGTGGAGGGTCATCTGTGCCTTCCTCCTGTCCTTAGAGCCTTTAGGGAAGCCGTTCCTAAGCCTGTCTAACCTCCACCTAGTGAAGTCCCTGTAGTTGAGGTCACCTACGCGCTCCTTACCCGTGAACTTAAGGAAGTCGGAGATACCAGCCCTATATGCCTTAACGGTCTTCTCCGACGCCCCTGCCGCCTCAAGGGAAAGGAGGAACTCCTCGAGCGCGTCCCATACGCTGAACTCCTTAATGTCTTCGGGCGGCTCGGGAAGCTCAAACTTAACCACCACTAACACCTAAGGATTAGGTTTGCGTGCTTAATACCTTAAAAGGGTTGCAGAGCGTGTCTCATGACGTGACCCGAGCGTAGGTTAGCCTATCCCTAAACACCTCGTACGGGACGGCAAAGTTTCCGGCACCATTAACCCCCAGTAAGATGAAACCCCTCACAATCCCTAAGAACTCGGCGACTCGCCCAGCCAGCACTTTATCCGCCATATTAACATCCACCGCAACCCTGGACCTAAGTAATTCCTCCTCTAGCTCAGGGCGTGTCACATTAATCACGCTCAGCTTCCTCCATAGTTGATCAGCGAGGGACTTACTCGAGCCTGGTCTACCCCTCCTGCTCGTGGCTTCCGTGACAGCTAGAATCAAGGACCTTACAAACCTACACATGTCCTTAGTAAGGTTCTTTCTCGTTAAGGACCTTATGATATCACCTATCCTGAGCTTCATGCTGGGCGCCTGACTGAATAATCTTGAGGACTTTGAGAACCATACCTCTAATTCCCTAGCCTCCTCTATGTTACGGCATAGCTTGAGTAACGCAACTAAGTACACCG
>JALVVU010000142.1 GCA_027023255.1 Desulfurococcales archaeon | reverse complement strand
CCGTAGAACAGGGCGAGGGCCTAGACGCGATAACCGCTTCACGTTTCGGTAGGGCACCAGCCTTCGTAATCGTGGACATAAGCGAGTCAGGTGAGGTAAGACACGTCAAGACAATCAGAAACACAGCCTTAACCTACGGCGGGGGCGTCGGTGTCCGCGTAACCAAGATGCTGGCTGAGGAGGGATGCGAGGTCGTCGCAGGGCCGGCGTTCGGCCCCAACGCCTCAGCAATGCTCTCAACCCTCGGCATGAAGCCCGTAATAGTGCCGCCGGGAATGAGGGTTCGGGACGCCGCGAAACTCATACTTGACCAACTCGCCGGGAGGGCGCCTCCCATGAGCCCGTATGGTCCACCACCGGGGTATCGCCGCGGACATGGTCGGCAAGTATTTTAAGGCATCCCTAATCCATTAGTCGTGCGTGGTGGTGTGATGTCACGCCAAACAAGATAATTAACCTGGATATAGCCCTCCTCGCTAGGGCCGCACTATTACTGCAGAAAGCAGTTAATGATGAGCTTGGAAACCTCTTGAAGCCCCTAGGATGCGGCGTGGATGACAGGGGCTTCAAATGCGACTTCGAACCTATTAAGGGTAGGTGGCCCAGCGAGGAGGAGGTAAGGAAGCTGGAGGAGAGGGTACTGGCTATAGAGAGGGAGGGCGCCCAAATAAGCGCGTTAGGGGAGGAAAACATTCAGGGTGATGACCTCCTACAGCTCCTAGGGTACTCAAGCGCCTACACCGTAGACGGATTCAAAGCGCACTTAGAGCCGGGAGTGACCCCCTCAGAAACTAAGGTAGGTGCCGTGAAGATCCTTAACATCTCAGCCCACAACCCAGCGACGAACGTGAGCCTCGTAAGGCTTATTGGCGTGGCGTTCAAGGACGAGGCAGGGCTTAAAGAGTGGCTCGAATGGTTCGAGGAAGCATCAAAGAGAGACCATAGGGTCATCGGGCAGAAGTTAGGGCTATTCTCCTTCCACGAGGAGGTAGGTCCTGGCCTAGTAATTTACCATCCAAAAGGCCAGATCATTAGGGAGGAACTGATTAAGTTCATAAGGGAGGTCAACGCGAAGCTAGGGTACGAGGAAGTCTACACCCCCCACGTCTTCAGGTCAACCATATGGAAGGTCAGCGGCCACTACTACCTCTACAGGGACAAGATGGTCCTAGCTAAGGTTGAGGGGGAGGAGTACGGCATAAAGCCCATGAACTGCCCCGGCCACATACTTGTATACAAATCAGCGCCACGGTCATACAGGGACTTACCCGTGAGGCTCTCAGAGTTCGGCACGGTGTACAGGTGGGAGAAGCGCGGTGAACTCTACGGGTTGCTCAGGGTTAGGGGCTTCACGCAGGACGACGGCCACGTATTCCTGAGGGAGGATCAAGTCAAGGACGAGATAAAGGCGATCCTCAAGGAAATACTCCACGTACTGGAGACCTTCGGCTTTAAGGGCGAGGACGTGCGCATGAACCTCTCAACCATGCCTGAGGAGCACATAGGGACTGAGGAAATGTGGGAGAAGGCAACCAACGCGCTAAAGGCAGCTATGGATGAGCTAGGGCTACCTTACGAGATCAAGGAGGGTGAGGGCGCGTTCTACGGCCCTAAGATAGATGTGCACTTCCGGGACAGCCTAGGCAGGTGGTGGCAGTGCAGCACCATTCAAGTGGACTTCGCCCTGCCCGAGAGGTTCGGGCTAGAGTACGTGGACAAGGACGGAAGCAGGAAAAGACCTGTCATGATCCACAGGGCGATACTGGGCAGCGTCGAGCGCTTCATGGCTATAATAATAGAGGAATT
>JALVVU010000141.1 GCA_027023255.1 Desulfurococcales archaeon | reverse complement strand
ACTATACCGTAAATCATTAGGTAAGGGAGAACCACGTAGAGAAGCACCTTACCAAGAACCTTCGAAGGACCCCTAACACCCCTCCTACCCAGCACTAAACCAACAACGAAGAACACTGCCGAAAGCACTAACCTCTCCTGAATCGACAGCACTACACAGCACCCTCCCTACAAGGATTGAGGGCATCCAATTTAAGGTGGAGTCCCGCTCGCAGACACTTAAAATTAACTAAATAGGAGGTAATTATTAGAGAGTGGTGTCCACCCTTGACCTCAGAAGAGTTAAGCAGGCTTTACAGCCTCCTAGGCTGGCCCGAAGACCCCTACACCCGTGAAGGCAGGGCCAGGTACGAGGAAGCAATCAAGGAAGCCGAGAAAATCCTCAACCACGAATGGCTCTCGGCAACACTGGAGGGTAAGGACTCGGTCAGGATTCTGGACGTGTGCGGGGGCTCCGGAATCGCTGGCGCGGCTTTCGCCAAAGCCCTTAAGGAGAGGGGAGTCAAGCCGGAAGTAATCGTCATTGACTTGAGGGAGGAGGTGCTGAGCGTAGCGAGGAAATTCATTGAGGAGGAGACCGGAGTCAAGCCCGAAACCCTAGCCCTGGACGTGACGAGGATGCATGACGCTAACCTCGACGCCGACCTAGTAGTGCTCTGGGGCTTATCAACGCCGCACTTCAGCCCCTGGGACCTAATGAAGGTGGTCTCAGGGACGGCCTCCAACCTAACGGCGGACGGGGTCCTCGTGGTCGAGGAGGTGGACAGGCACGCAGGAATATTCCTAGCGAACAGGTACCAGTACGTAATGCCCGAATTAATTAGTGAGGGTAAGGTCACCGTGAGCGTGCATGAAGGTAGGGACCCAAGGACAGGCCTCGTAAGTAGGGTGCTGGTGGACTTAACGAGCGGTGAGACCGTCAGGCTGAAGGTGTATTTCTGGGACATAGCGTCGGTAGCAGCCATAACCTGGGCGTTCTTCAAGGACGTGGACTTCATCCCAGGCAAATCAAGCAGGCACGGCTACATCATAGCTAAGTGGCCTAGGGACGCGTTAAGGCCGAACGAACTACTGGGTGCGGAGCCAAGGTTACTCAGGCACGCCTCCAGTAGGTAGTGGGTACCTTCCCCCTCAACCTAACCCTGAACCCGCACTCCGGGCACGCATAACCGTCGCCCCCCACTTTGAGGTTAACCTCACTAACCCCGTAGTGGTGCCTCCGTATGAGTAGGGCACCGCATGACGGGCAGTAGGTATTGATTAGCTCCTCCCCACCCCAGACGTTACCCACGTAAACGTACTTGAACCCGAGTTCCCTCGCACGCTCCCTAACCCACGCTAGGGTCTCGAGAGGGGTGGGTGGTTCGGAGTACCTGTACGCCGGGAAGTACCTGTTTACGTGTAGGGGCACGTCATCACCTAACCTCTCCTTAACCTCTCTCAGAACCCACTCAATACACTCACGCGAGTCATTGGCTCCGGGAACCACGAGGAAAACCACCTCAACGTGCCCGCCCTCCCTCAGCACGTACTCAGCATTCCTCAACACGACCTCCTCACCTCCCCTAGCACCCATGAACCTAGCGTAGGTCTCAGGGCACCCCTTAACGTCGATGCTGAACCCGTCGCACCCAGCATCGAGGAGGGCCCTCAACGCGTCCAGAGTGAAGAACGCGTTAGTCACGACACAGCAGTAGAGACCACGCCTAGAACCCTCCTCAAACACATCCAACACGTAATCCAGGATCACGCCCGGCTCGTGGAAGCTAGCGCATAACCCCTCAACCCCCTCCGCGAGGGCTAACCTAACCAACTC
>JALVVU010000140.1 GCA_027023255.1 Desulfurococcales archaeon | reverse complement strand
CAACGCCAGGAAACCATGATCTTCCGTGGCTCTGAGCTAGGTAAACCCGCACCACATCGCAACGTTAAGATTCTTAAGAAGATACATTACTTAGTGCATTACACGGTGTACGTCACCACTTATAGTAGGCAAAATCATAGCTAAGCGATGAACTATTCTAGGTTAGCATGACCTTACCTGAGGGAAGTAATTACTAGGCATTAAACAGCGTGGCCTCAGAGATCCTTAGAATGCTCGGCGATCATGGCACTCCTTGCAAGCAAGGTTCGCGACTCCCATGTGCCCTGTTAGACCTAATGCCTTCTTGCACACTGCCTACCTTACCTTAACCCTCCCAGGCAACGCTGCTGAGAGTTCAGCCACTAGCTGCTGGAACTTCGTGGTGTCTTTCCTGTACCAGTCCTTGAGTTCTAGTGAGGCCTTCCGTTTCTTGCCTTTCATGTCTAGGTACGTTACCTTTATCTTCGGGCTCCTTAGGAAGCCTCCCCTACTGAGTTCAATCTCAATGACGTTGTCCGCAGGTATTTCGGCGGGTGCGTGTCCTGAGACCCAGATGGAGAGAACCCTTCTTCCGTCGCTTAACTCCTCTAGGGTTACTGACGCGTCCACCTTCTCCCACGAGTCTATATCTGTTGCCTGGGCCTTGCATGATGCGTAGGCCAGCGTTTTCCTCTCCTCACTGATTCTCTTAGCGGCCTTCTCCAGCGTCTCGACCTCCACCTCAATGGGTGCACCTGAGAAAAATCTACCGATTATCTCGGCTACCTTCTCAAAGGACACGCCCGTGACTACAGTACCAGCGCCTCTCGCCCCACCCATGTACACGTCGTAGGTACCGGGCTTCCCCGGCGCTGAGGAAACTATTAGATTGCTCCCAGCACCGTCATCCAGCACTATGGCTGGGGGACATAGACCAGCGTCAAATGCCTCAGCAGTAAATGATGGCAATGCCCTCACTAGGCTTAAGGCGGCTTCATAGTCAACGTCACCGAAGTACGGCTCATCCTCATACCTACCAGTATACGTGAAGTCCCTGCTAATGCCTTGACCAGAGGCGCGAAATTGGCTCACCCGATTTATTGATTTTAACAACAGTTATAAATTAATTAATAAGCACAGGAACCAATTAATTACAAACCGTGTTAAGATATTAGCTTATTTCTCACGGCTTTCTCTAAGTCCTCTAGGTCTAGCGCGTTGAGTTCTTCCTTTCCCTCAACCTTTTTCGCTATCACGTAGTGCTTGATTTCCCTATTGAGGCCGATCCGCCGGGTTTTCCTGCGGAGTTCCTTTAAGGTTCTTTCTGCTTCTTCCCGTGTCAGTTCCCTCCACTTAACCTCTATCGCTACCGCTACCTTGTTACCGACTGCGATGGCGTCTACTTCCTCTCCTTTATGCCACCACCTACTAACGGTCGTCTGGCCGAAGTCTATGAGTTTCTGTCTTAACATGTCGATAACTAGCCTCTCGAACGCATGGCCGTAGTAAGTGTTAAGCGTCTTCAAGATCTTGCGGAAGACCTCCTCGACCATACCTACCTCTAGGTCGCCCTTATTAGGATAGACGTAGCGGAACCAGAAATTGAAGAACATATCCCTTATATAGTACCTTCCTCTCTTCCTTTTCCCGTAAGGTAGCTCGTACCCTAGTAGACCCACGGCCTCTAGGGTCTCCAAGTACCTAGAGATATTCCCCCTGTCGAATCCTGTCACGCTAACTAATTCCCCGAGAGTTGTGTACCCTAGGGCAATATACTTGAGTATTAGCTTGTATACTCTAGGCTCCCTGAACTCCTCTCTCAGCAGGAACTCCGGCTCCTC
>JALVVU010000139.1 GCA_027023255.1 Desulfurococcales archaeon | reverse complement strand
AGGGTAGTCGCGGCTAAGGCACCTGAAGTGTGGAGGACTGAGGAGGGACTGAAGTACTTCGGCCCCAAGCACTTCGGCTTCAACTACGACTACGTGCCGGTCGAGGAACTCCTCAAGAAACACGGGGTAATATAGGGGTGAGTGAATCACGCCCGCGGACAAAGTAAGAGTGCTGGTGATAAACCCGGTCGGGCACCCGAAGTGGGACGAGGTAGATAAGGCCATCTACGAGTCCTTCGCCTCCCCAAACACTGAAATCACGGTCAAGTCGTTTCCGGAGGGCCCACCCAGCGTCGAGGATCCTGAAGCCCACGCATGGGTGGAGCACCTAGTGGTTAAGTACGGGCTAGCGTGGTTCAGGCAAGCTGAAGCGGAGGGGAAGCCTTACGACGCTATAATACCTAACTGCTTCTTAGACCCTGGGGCAGAGAACCTCAAGGCCTTAGTGCCAGTGCCCGTCGTCGGGCCCTGTGAGGCGTCCTTAGCCCTAGCCAAGGTCCTGGGGTCCAGGCGGGCGGCCGTGGTTACCGTAGGTAATAAGGCGTTATGGATGATTGAGGAGCGCGTTAGGAGGGCAGGGTACGGTGACCTCGTCAAGAAGGTTTACGGCATAGGGTTAGGGGTGCTTGACCTAGACAAGAACAGGGAAGTGACGGTTAAGGAAGTTATCAGTAAGGCGAAGGAGGCGTTGAGGGACGGAGCGGACACCGTGATACTCGGATGCACCGGGCTAGCGGGGCTAGCGAAGGAAGTTGAGGAAGCCATTAAGGCACCAGTCATAGATCCCGCTGGAGCCGCAGTTAAGGTTGCTGAGGCCTTAGTGAGGATAACTAAGCTCTGAAGTTTTTAATGAACCCCCATCCCTACCGGTATTGTGCAGTGATTAAGGTTTTTAGTTAGCGGTACACCTAACTACGTAGTGCAGTACACCTCAGGTGGCCTAACTTGATATTAACGCGCTCGAGCCTGGGCTTATGGGATAAGGTGGCGCGGAGAGTTTTCAAGTCGGTGTATAGGCGTGAGGACGACGAGGTTGTGAGGAAGTCAATAGTGGAAACCCTGACGGAGAGTGATGTTGCCCTATACACACATATCCCCTTCTGCACCGGTACGTGCTGGTTCTGTCCTTACGCTAGGTTCCCCATACAGCGTAGCCAGCTTGATGAGGTCATATCGAAGTACGTGGTAAACCTTAGGAGAGAAATTAGGCTCTATGGGAAGCTCCTAAGGGATTTAAGCCTTAACGTGATTGACGTGCACGTTGGCGGCGGAACCCCTAGCCTAGTGCCTGGGAGGTACTGGAGGGAGATTATTCAGGAGTTAACGTCGGCTTTTGACGCGAGACCTGAGGTAGCTATCGAGGCTAACCCAGAGGACCTACTTGACGAGTCAAGGGTTTATGACCTAGTGGATGCTGGCGTGACGGAGTTTAGCGTAGGTTTCCAATCATTTCATGACGACCTCCTAGCCAGGCTAGGGAGGAGGCACAGCGCTAGCGACTCTATCAAGGCACTCGACAATCTCAGGTCGGCGGGCGCGAGATACGTGAATATTGACCTCATGTACATGATACCCGGTGAAACGCTGGAGGAATGGATCGAGGATCTCAGTAAGGCAACCACCCTAAAGCCTGACGAAATCACGTGCTACCCCACCCTCGTCCTCGAGAACAGTATCGGGTATAAACTAATTAAGCAGGCCAAAATCCCGGAGCAGCCAGACATGAAGACCTTCAAGAAGATGATGTACGTTGCGGAAGACTTCCTCACGGCCAGAGGGTACATTGGGCAGGAGATATATGGATACACACGCACACGCGACTGGAA
>JALVVU010000138.1 GCA_027023255.1 Desulfurococcales archaeon | reverse complement strand
GAGGTCAGCACAAGTTTTGAAGAGAACAAGGAATTAGTAAAAAAGTACGTATACCTAAAATCTAAGAAACTAAGGAATCAAATTGCAGGATACTTAACACACTTAGCTAAGCTTAGGGCTAGGGAGGAATCCCAAGTGCAGCAGTAAAAGAATGAGACTACAAGACTATGCACTCATGCGACTTGGGATCTCTACCTACAAGGAGTAAAATTCCTCCTCACTTAGGAGAAAGCAAGGAAACGTGGGAGGAATGACGTCTTCCTACAGTAAACATGGAGAAGGGAGTACTGAGAAGTGCGAACTCACTGTCAAGTTAATAGGTAGCTTAAGGGCGGCTACAGACAAGGACATAATTAAGGTAAGCATACATAAGTCCCCAATAACTGTGGCAGAATTCCTAAGACTACTAGTAAGGGAATACGACGACCTAACAACGATATTGGATGAAAGGGGGAGACTCAAGCCCTCATTTCTATTATTCATAAACAATGTAGATCACGCACTACTGGGGGGCGGAGACGCGGTATTAAAATGCGGGGATATAATAGCGATAGTTCCTGTCGTTCACGGAGGTTGAGAACACTGAGTGGAATACTAGAACTTAATCTTAATGATGTGGTGGAATTAGAAAGGAATATCTCAGGAATCTCAATATTATTCTGCGTCATAAGGGCACCATATACTAACGTGGCAAAGAAGGTTATCCGTGATCTACGGAGCACCCCCAAGGACTTCATAGTCTTATTACCTAAAACCCTAATTCCCGACGAGAAGGTCATGAAGCTCGCCGCCTTTCTAACATATAAGTCTTTCGAAAACGGAACAAACATCAGCAAGCACGTCCCAATTCAATTCCTACTTAATCTTTTCGCAACCCGCCAAATAAGGGATGTCACGAAGCTTATCGACAAGTACTGGAAGGATGGGGTTGTTGCTGTTGAGATAAGATTGCTGGATTTGGGCGAGGAAGCCTCATCTTTAATTAGAGACTTACGTCAAAACGGCGTAATATGCGACGAAGTAAAAGGTATTGAAGGTGATCTTAGTGTGCTTGCAAATAAGGTATACGGGATTCATGATGGGATTAAAGCGGTTCAATATATGAAAAGTCGTAACAATTACTTGGTTAAATCCATATTAACGAAGATAGCGTACTTTGGTGCTGTATCATCAAGGTGAGTGACTCGCGTAATACTGCATTGAACGAACGGGAAAATACGGTGAAGTTTCATTAGCGAGTTAAGCATTCCATGCTGGAAATGTTTAAATCCATTATACGTAATGAGGACTTGAGTGAATAGCCATGCTCGAGGAGGAATGGGAGTGGGAAGAGGAAGAAGAGGAGTGGTGGGAAGAGGAGGAAGAGTGGGAAGAGGAAGAGTGGTAATCCCTCCTGTTTTTCCCTCTCACCTCGAACTTAAAATGCATATTGTTTAGTTCGAGACCTTAAGGTGTTGAGAACGGTCATAAATCAATGCGTCAGAACTTTGTCCGTCACTCACCGGTCGTTGCCGTCACCACTCATCATCCGCGATTTAAACGTGGTTTCAGGAGAAAATAAAGTAAATCAATAATGTATGGTTAACAGTGCTTTGGGTGAGGCGGAATGGTAAGGATAGCTGTGGTGGATCATGACCTCTGCAAACCCCATAGGTGCGGTAAGGAATGCATTAGGTTCTGCCCGATAAACCGCAGTGGCGGGAAGGCAATAGAACTTTCTGAAATCGTTGGTGGAAAAGCCTTAATACATGAGAAAGTGTGCGTTGGCTGCGGAATTTGTGTGAAGAAATGTCCTTATGAGGCAATAACGATAGTGAATCTGCCAGATGACCTAGAAAAGAGAGTCGTACATAGGTATGGGCCGAATGCCTTCAAGCTTTACGGATTACCACAACCTCAGCAGGGCGTTGTTGTCGGAATCATAGGGAAAAATGGAATAGGCAAGACTACGTCCATTAAGATATTATCAGGTGAATTAATACCTAACTTAGGTAAGTATGAAGAGGAGCCGAACTGGGACAAGGTACTGAAGCACTTCAGAGGAACAGAGCTCTACCAGTACTTCAGGAAACTAGTTAACGGTGAGATACGTGCTGTGCATAAGATTCAGCACGTGGACCTCATAAGGAAGTACGTTAAAGGCACAGTTAGGGAGATACTCACAAGAATAGATGAACGCGGACTGCTAAATGAGTTAAAAAGAGAAATGAACCTCGAAGGAATGTTGGATAGTAAGGTCTCAAACTTAAGCGGAGGTGAGTTACAGAAGTTTGCTATAGCTGCGGCATTATTGAGAGATGCTTCAGCTTACTTCTTTGACGAACCATCAAGCTACTTAGATGTGAAAGAAAGGTTAAGTATATCATCGGTGATCAGGAATTACATTCCGAAAAATAGTTACGTGATAGTGGTTGAGCACGACTTAGCTGTTCTTGATTATATTTCGGATTACGTAGCCGTAGTTTATGGTGAGCCTGGAGCCTACGGTATCTACTCTAAGGTCTACGCCGTGGGTTCCGGCATTAATCATTTCCTCTTAGGCTTCCTCCCAGTAGAGAACATGCGTATACGTAAGGAACCTATAATATTCCACGCCCATACGCATGCTCCTGAAAAAGATCAGGAGGGAAAGACGATATACATCACATGGTTACCAATGAGAAAGAGACTAGGGAAGTTCGTACTGGAGGTTGAGGAAGGAGAGGCATACAAGGGTGAGGTCATCGGCGTTTTAGGACCCAACGCCATAGGCAAGACAACGTTCATTAGATTACTAGCGGGTGACCTCAAACCTGATGAAGGCATAGCCGTAACGGAGGGCTTACGCATAAGTTACAAACCACAGTACATCCGGGCAGAGCATTTCCCGTGGAGCACCGTGGGTGAGGCATTAAACGAGTTAACCAAGGAAGGGATAGCAAGTAGTGAATGGTTCCAAATTGATGTTATACGTAGATTAAGGCTACATAGGCTACAGGACAGAAGCATAGCCAGCTTAAGCGGGGGTGAATTACAGAAATTCGCCATAGCAGTTACCCTAGCTAAGGAAGCAGACATATATTTACTAGACGAGCCCTCCGCCTACATAGACGTCGAAGAGAGATTAACAGTGGCAAAAGCCATAAAGAGGGTTAGCGAGACTAGGAAAACCGTCACTTTCCTAGTTGATCACGATGTCGCAGTAATAGACTATGTAGCCGACCGTGTAATAGTATTTAATGGAGAACCCGGGTCATACGGCAGGGCATGCAAGCCTACTGATTTACGAAAAGGTATGAATGCTTTCCTCAAGGCAATAGGCATTACATTTAGGAGAGATTTAAAAACAGGAAGGCCTAGAGTAAATAAGCCAGGTTCCTACCTTGATAGGAAACAAAAATCAATGGGTGAGTACTACTATATTCCCAGTAGCTAAAATGATTCACCTAAATTAATTAATAACATTATTACGAAATATGCGTCATTAGGATGTATCGAAGTTAATAATTTTCAAGTTATTACAACAACTTCATTAAGTTTTTAAATGGCTCCTCAAGTGTAAGCATGGTGAATCAACAATGTCCGAAAAGCCCAAAACCACGATATCCGTAATAAAGGCTGATATAGGCTCACTAGCAGGTCACCACGTTGTGCACCCAGAGACGATCGCTGCGGCAACTAAGGTTCTGGCCGAAGCAAAGAGCAAGGGCATAATCATAGACTTCTACGTGACTAACGTAGGTGATGACTTAGAGCTCATTATGACTCATCGTCACGGCGTCGACGCACCTCAGGTTCACGAGCTAGCATGGAATGCATTCAAGGAGGCAGCTAAGGTTGCTAAGGAACTCGGGCTATACGCGGCAGGTCAGGATCTCCTAACGGACGCGTTCTCAGGGAACGTGAGGGGATTAGGTCCAGGCGTAGCTGAGATGGAGTTCGTTGAGAGGCCTGCAGAGCCTGTAGTGGTGTTCATGGCTGACAAGACAGAGCCAGGCGCATTTAACCTGCCGCTCTTCCGCATATTCGCGGACCCATTCAGCACTGCGGGATTAGTAATTGACCCCAAGCTCCACAAGGGCTTCAAGTTTGAGATATTCGACGTGTTCGAGGGCAAGTCTGTGGAGCTGGCCGCTCCTGAGGAGATGTATGATATCTTAGCTCTCATAGGCACCCCAAGCAGGTTCATAATCAGGAGGATCTACAGGAAGTCAGACGGTGAAATAGCAGCTGTGGTTAGCGTAGAGCGTCTAAACCTAATAGCTGGCCAATACATAGGCAAGGACGACCCAGTAGCCATAGTTAGGGCACAGTCAGGATTCCCAGCTCTCGGAGAAGTGATTGAGCCCTTCAGCTTCCCGCACCTAGTAGCTGGCTGGATGAGAGGATCACACCACGGACCATTAATGCCTGTCCCGCAGAGGTACGCGAAGTGCACTAGGTTTGACGGCCCGCCAAGGCTAGTAGGACTAGGCTTCCAGATAAAGAACGGTAGGCTGATAGGTCCGGCAGACCTATTCGACGACGTAGCATTCGACGAGACCAGAAGGATGGCGCAGCTAATCGCCGACTACATGAGGAGGCACGGACCATTCATGCCGCACAGGCTAGGACCTGAAGAAATGGAGTACACAACGTTACCTGGTGTGCTAGAGAAGCTGAAGGATAGGTTCAAGAAGGTGGCTGGCGAGCCGAAGGCCAAGAAACCCAAGATAGAGACGTCACTCCTATCAGCCCATGAGTAAAGGGAAAGCGGAGCTAGGAGTGGAGAAGTAACTTTTTGACTAACACATTCGTTGCAGTAAGTAAATACATACATTAACCGTAGTGGAGGTGTAACCCTTTGAAGCCAATCGTGGCGATAAACTACAAGGCGTACCCCACATCCTTTGGTAAGGCTGCCTTGAATATTGCGAAACAGGCAGAGAGCGTAGCTAAGGAACTTGGCTTCCAGGTCGAGATAATAGTGATCCCACCGTTCACAGAACTCCGCACCCTAGTTCAAGCAGTGGAAATCCCAGTATTCGCACAACACGCTGACGCAGTCAAGTTAGGTGCCGCAACTGGTCACATACCACTAGAGATAATTAAGGACACAGGAGCGGCTGGAGTAATGCTCAACCACAGCGAGAACAGGATAAGGATAGATCAAATTGACTACGTAGTCAAGAAAGCTAAGGAACTCGGTGTCAGGACATTAGTGTGTGCTAACACGCCAGAAGTATCAGCCGCAGTCGCTGCCCTGGAGCCTGAAATGGTTGCTGTCGAGCCGCCAGAACTCATAGGAACGGGCATACCTGTCTCCAAGGCAAAACCCGAGATAATTACAGGTACTGTGGAACGCGTTCGTAAAGTTAACAAAGATGTAGTGATATTGACGGGTGCTGGAATAACCAAGGGAGAAGACGTGGAGGCCGCAATAAAGCTAGGCACACTCGGTGTACTAGTAGCGTCCGCAGTAATGAAGGCAAAGAACCCAAGGGAAGTAATACTAGACATGGCTCAGGCAGCACTCAATGCACTAGATCAAAAGTAGAGTAAAGTAAGGTATTGTCACACACCTTGAATAATGGGAATTCTAACATCACAATACTTTCCCGCGAAGCTTACATCGGATAACTTATTACTCAATCATCGACCCAAAGAATAGCATCTTTAAATCCCCTAAGCAACGAATTATCTCGAGGGCCCGTCGCCTAGCCAGGATAGGGCGCCGGCCTGCGGAGCCGGTTGTCCGGGGTTCAAGTCCCCGCGGGCCCGCCATAGACAACTAACACTTCACTTATCTCAACGCATCACTTCGGTGCTGACTCAAGTACTATGGGCCTTCATCCAAGGTTCCTCATGGGTTGGTTCCTGAAGCCTTTCCAACTTAAAACTGAGGAACTTCTCCAATAGGTCACGAGCTTGCATTAGCTCGTCTGCCCTCCATATTATTATCTTATGTCGTAGTAAGAGCGAGTAGGCGACCTCACCAATATTGTATACTATAACGTCAGTTACCCCCTTGCGGTATAACGACTCGGCCACCCTAGCCCCCACGAGCAGAACTGCAGGCACGTTCCTAAGTTTCTCCTTCTTATACCTGTTCTCCAGGATCTCCGTATCATGTACTTTCCCTTCACGGATCCTAGCTATTAGGAAGTACTTGGCTTTACCGAAATGCTGTGATATTGTGGCACTTGGCAGGGGCTCATCCAAAGGTATGCATACGGTGAAGTTATTGCGTGTGCTTGGCTCAACCATTATAATAACGTCAGCTATGGAAGGTACTTCACGCTTAAACAGGTCAGTGATCCTTCGGCAAACTATTGAGACGTCCTCAACGGTCCGTAGTGGAGGGGCTCTAAGGACTGTTTCAACGAATATTGCTGGGCCGGCCCATCTAGCCTTAAGGCTTACAAGTTTCAATTCGCTGGCAACACTCTCTACTAGGGAGGACAACTTCCTGAGCATGTTTTTGTCCTTAGGGAGGTCAAGAATTGAAAGTATGCTATCGTGACCAGCTTCGTATGCCGCCATTATTATTCCTGCAATAGCTACCAGTGTACTAGCCTGATACGCCATATATGAGCTGGTATAACTAAAGATAAGCAGACCTAGAGCAACACCCCCGCCCTCTAGAACATCCCCAACAGTATGCAGACCGTCGGCCCTAAGGGAGGGCGAATTAATAATCTCTGATGCTTTCACCTTCAAATATGCTGAGAGGCCCAGTGGTGGTAGCGATAAAAGCTGAATTAATGCCGGAATGAAAGACGCTGTTCTAGGTATGTTGCCTAAACCCTCAGCCCCGACCTCAACAGCAACGATAATCAGTAAGGTAGCGATAATCAACGTCACTAGATCCTCTAACTTATAGAGCCCGTAAGGTAATCTTTGTGCCCTTCGTGATCGAACAATTAGTACCGAGACAAGTACCATGACTGTAATGATGACATCCAACATAGCATGGAATCCTTCAATTAACACTGCGGTAATGCCGCTGAGGAACCCAATGATTAATCTTAGCAACATACTTACTACCGTAAGCAATAGTGAAGCAACAACGTAGGTCACGAGTTCCTTATACCTAATCATATTGAGCACCACACATATGTTTACTCATCGAAAAAGTGTGTAGCTCCTCACTAGTGCTACTATGTTAGCGGGCAGAGGATCTACGTATAAAAACAAAAATAACAAAGTTATATTGTGGGCGATTAACATGAAAGTTACTCTAGTATTGCTTGCTAGGGCAGGCGACCTCGTAGGGAAGAATAGAAGGGTATACGTAATTGACTTACCGGACGGAGCTACCTTATACGACTTAATACTCTTTATAAGAGAAAGTATAAGTAGGCGGCTAGGCGAAGGAATACTAAGCGGAAGGTTAATATTTGCCATATACGTCAACGGTACCCAGGTGTTAAGCCTAGATACTCGCCTTAGAGACGGGGATCGAGTAGTAGTGACAACTCCTGAGATGGGTGGATAAGTCTTTAACTCCCTTCTGTAATGTCCCTTAGTAGTGATGGAGCTTTGGAGTACTTCTACGATTGGTTCGTGGAAGTAGCGATCCTATTAATTACTGCTAGACTACTTGAGTTTATTGTCGAGAATCTAAAACAGCCTAAGGTGTTTGCATGGGTAATGATAGGGTTAGCCCTTCCATTAATGCATTATGAGTTGTCCATGGTCACAGTGTCGCTAGGAATATTGGGGATAATAACCTACTTATTTTACATAGGCTTGGAAGGATCATTAAGGGGATTTTTAAGAGGGTTACGCAGCGCTGGACTAATAGCTGTGGGAGGCGTTATTGCCTCATTAACCTTCCCGCTATTGATTCTTCCCTTATTAGGTATTAGCGTATTTGAGGCATTTGCTGTTGGTGCTGCTCTCTCAGCTACCTCCGTTACGCTAACCGTGAGGACGCTCGAGGAGTTTGGGAAAGTTAGGAGTAAGGAGGGGCAAGCAGTGTTAGGTGCGGCAGTCGTTGATGACGTGCTTGGGTTAGCCTTACTGAGCACATTGGTAGGGTTAACGGAACTTAAGTCAGAAATGGATGTGTTAATTTCCGTATTAGAGATAATTGTATTGGCGTTTGCTTTCTGGTTCGCAGTAGCCTTCACTATTCAGAAGGTAGCTCACCCAATGTATAAGTGGTTCTCAAGGCTTGGCGAGGAAGCCCCAGCACTAACATTAACCTTCGCTATACTGCTACTCCTGTCATTCGCGGCAGTACAGTTGAGGCTTAGTGCTATTCTCCTTGCGTATGCTCTCGGACTAGGGCTCTCATCATATAGGTATATGGCTAGCAAAACTGAGTCCATGATATATCCGCTCGTAACACTGTTCTCACCGCTATTCTTCATAAGTGCCGGGTCGATGCTTAACATAGCTTCTCTAGCCAACATCGGTTTCGATAGATCCCTACTCATTGTCCTCGTAATAATATCACTGGGTTTCCTGACGAAACTCATTGGGTGCTTTGTACCAGCAGCAATAAGTGGATTCAGCAAAAAGGAAGCCTTAGTAATTGGCTTAGGGATGATTCCAAGAGCAGAGGTAATGATAACAACGGCATTAGCCGCACGAGAGGCTGGAATTCTTTCCCCTGAGTCTTACTTAGCCTTAATACTCTTGATACCTATATCGTCGTTAACCGTTCCTGCATTAATATCCATGGTTTACAGAGGAAGTAATCGCTGAATCCGTTAATGGAGAACATTACTTTAACTGTTGACAATTTTAAAAGCCTCGTGTTAACACTCAAGTGGTGAGGAGGGGACGGATACTCAATTATCAGCCACGCAAGGAAGTGATGTCATATTAGAAAAGAAGAGAGCTATGCGGTGGCTTGTGAGGGAACTTAAGAAGCAGGGATTCATGATATGGCCTGATTATCTAATAGAAGTTGCTGGCATAACACATAAGGTTGACGTGCTAGCAGTGCTTTCACCTGTAACTGGTGTAGAGCTAAAAATTGCATTCATTATCGCGGATACCCCCCTAAGACCTGAGGATGTTGAAAGATTTAGTGTGTGGAGGCAAGAAGGAAAGTTCGATAAGGTCGTCATTATAGCTCTAAGGGACGTAAGCGTGGAAGCCTACGAACTAGCTAAGAAATTAGGTATAGATATTGTCCGTATTGGCAGGGACATAGAGGTAAAGTATAGGGAGGAACTAGGGAAATATGATGTGCTTCATGTTCACCCCATTGTAAGTGAAGAGGACGCTGTCAAGACACTTAAGAAACACGAGAAGGGATTCATAAAACGTATTGGCGTGTTGAAGCACTATTTCCTGATTTACTTACCCTTTATAGAGTTCGAGTTGGAGGCCATAATCAGAGGACCTGAGGAGGAAGGTTCAGGGGAGGTTGAGGAATTATCTCTTACCTTCGAGGGTATACGAGGATCCTTAGTTATTGAGGAAGGGGACACACCGAAACCTTTAAAGGATAGAGGAGGCTTCGCTGAGCTGAGCGACGCGGCCCTAGACATGATCAGGATCTTAACAAGGGACGGATACAAGACCATTAGTGAACTAGCGATGGAGCTAAAGCTAGGCGAGGGTAAGATAAAGTCTGTAGCTAATTTCCTACTAAATAAGGCTCTAGTGGACGTGTATTCCGACGTCGTGGAGATACGTAAAACAATAGCAGAAAATTCATTCTCTATCTTAAGGTCGCTGGAAGCTAGGGGAGTTCACTTACATGAGGGTGAGCCTCCCGCGTCCGATAGGGAACTAGTAATATTCCCAAGGATAAGCATAGATGGATTAATATCATTTGTAGAATCCTTTGCAAGGAAAATCTCAGCTATTCATGTGGTATATTACCCGTTCTACATAGGACTAATAGAATGTGATGGAGAAAAGAAGATTGTCAAGTACGTGTTAGTAGATGCTGTCACAGGAGCAGATGCGAGGGCTGTCTCATGGTTACTGACGCATGTTGAGGATGTGATAGAGGGGTTTGCAGAGAGGCATCTCAGTAGGTCAGGGGAAGAGGATCAATAATCTCAACATACCCGAGGTATTCCAGCAAGATAGCTTCCAGTTCATCAAAGAAAGTTGCAGTGCCCGGAGCCACTACTCTGCCGTTGACCGATAGTCCACGCTTTACCCTCACAGCAATTCCGCTGTGGGTAAGGGTCAGTCCTTTAAGTAGTAGTTCGTGGTATCTGGGAACTATTCTTAAAGCACAACTTAGAGCTTCGTAATCTACAGATTCTAGTGATGGCTTGTAACTTAAGGACTTCTTAAGCCTAAAGTGTCCTAATGCAGATGAGAGTTCCTCTATTATACCAATGTACTTTGCGCAAAGCTCGGTCTCCATGCTTGCCGCGCACCAGTCAATAGTCTCGTTAATTTCGACGGACATTCTCTCTAGATCCTCTCTCTGTATACGGGCATGCTCTCTCATGGTAAGTTCTCTTAATAGAAGTTCCCGAATCACTCTCACCGACCTAATAAGAAAGGTGAAAGATGCGGTATAAATGAATATATTCTCAACGTCCTTCGGAATCCTATGTAATTTTGATTATCTCGGCAGCATCATTTAGTGCCAAGAACACAGCAACAGGTAAACTCACTTTAAGTAACTGTCCTTTAGAAAGCGTGAGTTCGGTTCCCCAAAGATTGAAGGAAGGGGCCTTAACTAACGACTTTATTATGGCATACCCTTTGAATGGGGAGAGGTGTTCCCCTATGTTAAAGTTGAGAATGTCGCTTTCCGTATTAAGTATCTTTGATACGAGACCAGACTTGCCATTGATTGATCCCGGTATCCTAACTAACCTTGACAAGTCTTGAGTAACTTGCTCGTCTAGTTCCACGTACACATGTTCAATAACTGTTTCTGGATCCTGCAGTACGTTCCCTAACTCAATGCCAGATCTAGCTATTCTTCCACGCCATCCACCATCGCTGGGAAGTGGTGGTGCGGGCTTGATACGTTTAGACTGGATGAAGAGTTTATTCAGGTCCAAACCAATGCCCTTAATGTAGTCTATGAGTTCACGACGCTCCTTAGAATTAAGCTTCAACCAGTCCTCTTTCTCTGTCTCTATTACGACATGAAATCCTCGATTTCCTGTGAAGTATATCAAGATTTCGCTTCGGCTGAAGCCGAAATCTTGGACGAGGATGTCAATTAGTCTTAGAAGGTGCTCTTTACCGAGATTAATACACTTCTCGGTAACAATGCTGAGAGTCTTACTTTCCTTAATCTCTATGACTATGTTATCGCATCCTTTAATGTGATCCACATCGATGTCAAACATTAGTTCTGAACCTAACCAGCCTTTGTCCTCCATGCGTTCGGCTGCTGGATCCCGGTATAGTGCAGCGGAGTAGTATGCTTGTCGGGGTGTTTTCTTGGTTAGGTATTCTCTGAGGGAGGCTACGCTTTGGAAAGATAGGTGCCGTATATAAGATTTACCTTCAAATGGTTGGAAAGCGAATTCCCTAAGCATGTAATTTTCTGGTAAACGAAGTTGTGCTTCCGAATAGTATTCCCTCAGCAATTCCCGCACTATGTTTTCAGTCCTAGTAACCTTCATAGGATATTCACTCTGACCTGGGGGCGACGTAGTAGCTTAGTTTGGCGCCCTGCATGTAGCTCAGCTCTAGGTGGGCAGGCATGTCCGAGTCCGCACGCAGGGTGGCCTTATCCGACAATTTTATTGGCTGCTTTAAGTAACTGAAGTACTCCATACCAAAACTAACGCTAAAGCCAGGTGACTCTGCCTTCGCACTTTCTAGCGTGCCTCTCTCTAGAGACAACTCAACCTCAGCCTCACCTAGGTCGCTTATGGATCTTAATTTAAGGGCATTCTCGTTTCCACTAATCCATAGAGTTTCACCCACGTCTTCAATACTGTTTATAGCATCGTACATTACGGTACCTGAAGTTACGTACTCGTTATTTAATTCCAAGGACAGCTCAGGTATGCTCTCTGCTTCACCCTCGGCTCTCAAAGGTATCATGAACCTTCGTGGGACACCTCGCCTCTCGAATATGAAAGATATGGAGGATTCCGTCCACTCTATGCTAATTCTGTCATCGCGTTCTGCGGTCTTCATTATCTTCCCAACATCCTCTAAGTCTATTACTAATGTGCTCTCATTATCAACGTCGAACTCATCGAAGGATTCCTTGGGTATGGTGAATGTTATTAGCGCGGTTCGTGACGGGTCTAACGCTTTGAGTGAGAGACCTTCGTCTGGACTGATCTTGATGATGGCTGACTCAATGAACTTACTTGCTGATGCTATTATGTATCGCCAGATCCTTGCGTCAGCAAAAGTTACCTTCACGCACAACACCGTTTAATCCGTATGTTCTAGGATATTAAAAATAACCACTTAAGAAGCAATGATGTTATTCGTACTCACGCCACGTATAACCGCACTTCGTACACGTGTATATCCTCGTGGGCGGCTCGTCCGCAGCCCTAGTTTGAAGTATTACGTAATATGCCTCATCGTTCCCACATCTCGGGCACCTAACACCCTTAGTCTTAGGAACGCCCTCTTTCTCCTTCGTGGTATCTAATATGAACATCCTCTCTGTTTCCTTGTGCCGTATCTTCTTCCTAATTACCACTCCTTTCCCGGTTTCGTCAACCTCCTTAACATATCCGCAGGAGGTGCATACCAGTATTGTTTTGTCTCCCCGCTTCTTAGGGACCATCATACTCCCACACTTCGGACAGAACTCCAGCATGGTTCCTCCCTCGCACACCTAGTCTAGGTTGTATCTGTGCATATTAACCTATTTACTTCCTTCGACAGGGCATTAAGAAGCTTCAAGCTTTCCTTCACTCTCAACTTCACTGCGTAGGGAAGTCCTTGGAGTTTATGTTCACAGGGCTCATTGAGGTTAATGATTAACCTTACTTCATCAATTAATCTCGATAAATGCAAGTATCTCACCGTGGTGTTACTACCGTCATCGGTTAACCCTAGATGCTCGATGCCTTTCTCTCCCCGTACTATTGCGTAAAGTGTCAGGTTGCGCCCTAGGCAGTCCTTGAACTCTTTCATAATTAAAATACGTGATTCAGTCTTCAACTCCTAAAGTCTCCTTAAGTTCCTTAAGTAACTCTTCCGTGATTGCCTTAGATCTCACTACAACTTCCTTCAATACTTGGCCAGGATCTACGGTTCCATCAGTTACTATCCTTATTACAGGGCTTCCCTCGAGGGGGTGTTCAACGGTGTATGCAGCTAGGCGAACATTAGGGTGGCTTAACGCCATTTTAGCTATTAAGTTACCTATGGTGTGGTCTTCACCCACTAACTTAATCACGAGTTCTTTATCGGTACGCTTCCTAATCACTACCTCCAAGCCAAGCCCCCTCCTTCTCCTGCTAGTTTTCTTAATAAGCTTCTCCACTCCGAAGTTACGAGAAGCCTATGTCCTTCCTCCTCAACAAAGCCTTCACTCCTGAGTTCCTCCATAATTTCCTGTACACTTTTGCTCTGCAACACTGCGAGAGATGTGATCAAGCACTTAGCTGAGTATGATGCCTTGGGCTTGACCTTAATGAGTTGCTCTAGCGATGCCGCTAGTTCTTTTGCAATGTTTATAACGGCATCATTGGGGGCATTAGTGTAAAGTACTCCACTCTTCACATGCGCGTCGCTACCTAGGATTCTTAATACCTCAACTAGCGCGTCTGTAGGAAATGGCTTACCTATAATTTTTATTAAGTCATTAAGTTTAACGTACTTTCCGCGTTCCATCCATGCATTTAATCTTCTCCACTCCCTGTATGCTCTCAAGATGGCGTAACGCGTCTGTAGAGCCTCTACCCTGTTGCTAAATACCGTTATCACTATTTTATCGTCCTTAACCTCTGCCCTTATCAAAGATGCGCGCACACCCTTAGCATTAAGTATTGAGTCAAGGAGTTCTAGGCACTTGCCACGATCTCCGCAGGAAAGCGCGAATTTGAACGTAGTCATAGCTGAAGAACCCTAAGTTGCCCATAATCTGAGCTTACCTTTCTTTTTTCCACGTTACCGCATGAATCACATCTCAGTGTGTCGCTACCTGACCTAACCATGCGATTCCCGCATTTTCCGCAGAATGCTAGCACGACACCTAATCTATGTTCCTTAATAGTTAAGTTGTAGGGCGGGTAGTTGTTTAACACTTTAGCCTTAAGGATGTCGCCGACACGCACCACTTCATAGAGATTCTTAACGTACTTGTCGGTGGACTGTGAGATGTGTAGGAGTCCCGTAAAACATGTTGGATACCGGCGACCGTGGTAGTCACCAGCTATTTTAACTATAGCGAACTCATCCTTAACTACTTGCACTATTCCATACACTACATCGCCTTTTTCAGGCATCCTAGGGGGATTCACGGAAGGCTTTACGAACACTACCCGGCTAAGCATATCTACCTGTGTTACGCCCGTCATGGCAGCTCTTACCACACCATTCCGGTCAAAGGTACCCATCCCCGGCAGGAACTCCTCAATTACACATATTTCCTCTCCAGGTGTCACCCTCCGTCCCTGTATCTCATCTAATCTACCCAAGGATCATCCTCCCTACTTGACTAGATGATCCTAACCTTTAATTTGTGATGTTTCCTCATACTTCCGTTTGAACCTGACTAGCACGGTCTTAACGTAGTGAACCTTCCTTCTATGCTTGGGAAGGAACCACCTTACAGGAAACTCGAATAACTTAACAACCTCAAACGTTGATCCGGACTCGCGTGCAACCCTAGATAGAACGCTGAAGAGACCCTTGCTCACCTTATGAAGGGAATACACAGTTCTACAAATCGATAGAGCAGCCCTAATGAAGTCCACATCAGCTCCCCTCAAGTGGACACCGAAGGGGGGATTCATGACCACAGTACACGTACGCACTTCACGGAGGGGGATTGACTCCCTTACATCCCCCGCAATGAAGCTTACGGGAACGCTTACACGAGGCTCTAAGAAATCCCTAGCCTCGCCTAAGGCATCGTAGTCTATATCGACGCAAACAACATGGTTCGCTTCCAGTAATGCAGCGCCGTAAGATAGTCTGCCAGTGCCGCACCCTAAGTCGAGTATTAGCTTACTGCTTAAGTCACTAGCCATGTACGCTAGCCACAGCATGTCAGCAGCAATGTCGGAAGGTGTGATGTACTGTTCTAACGTTTCTGACGGGCTACTGAACTTAGGCACAGCCTCAATTTCACGCTCGAGATCCTTCTTCCTCAGGGGTGATCACCAAGGAAACCTATAGGAGTGATGTTTCCCTAAAACGTAAAGCGCCTCCCCGGGAGTCAGGACAGGCTTATGGTAGTCTGACAAGTCATCTATAGGTAGGCGGGGACAGGATGTAACTACAATTGAGTCTATGTGAGGGTTATCTAGGTTAGCCAGCGTTGCGTTAGTTAAGTACATGCATCTAGCAACGAAATACTTCCCACCCTTAGCTACGATAGCTTGCTTCACCGTGCTAACTACGTCGGGCCTATACTGGCCAGCAATACCGGCAATGATTAGCCAATTACTAGCTTTACTGGCTAGGAAGATTTTGCCAAACCTTACCTTTAGAACCTTCCTAACAGTTTCAGTCATGTCAACGTAAGTACATCTATAGGGATCAACCCTAAAAACAGGCTTTAAACCCCCCAGTGATATCCCGGCTCCCAGCGAGTGAAAGGAACCTCCGGAAACCATGATAACTGCGTCAACGCTATTTGACAGCACTGCTATGTCGGGGTAGATACATCCAAAGGCAAGCGATTTTCTCTCGTCATTAACTACGGTAATTCCATGCATCAGTAAGAACTTTCTAATAGTTCCATAGAGGTTCTTATGTTGCTGAGTCACGTAAAGAAGAACCCTTCTCAGTTTTCTCTCCTTTAAGTCCCTAGTAAGCTCCTCCAGCACTTCCTTGTTTAATTCGGGTTCATACACTACGTCCTCAAACGCTACGTTCTCTGGGGGTTCCCAGAGAGGGTATCTGTCATGACCGAAATGTATGACTAAATCGTATTCCCTAACGATTTCGAGGTCAAGTAGGCATGACCCGAAATTTGGTGACGCATCAATATTCACCTCAGAGTTATTAGTCTTAGCTAAGATGGTCTCCGCCACCTGCGTCGCGCAGGGTTTAAACCCCTCAGGTACTTGAATAAGTATCTTCTTAGCGCTTCGTATCCTAGATAATGTATTCTCCCTTAATGTGAAAATATGATTCCCACATGTCGTAAGATGTAGCTTTCTATCTGTGGCCATTCTAAGAAGACGTAGTCTTCAACTCCTTTATAACGATCCTAGCATTAATTCCTAACTTATCCTTCAGACGCCGTAAGGCTTCCTTAGCTTGAGGTATCGCGGAACGCGGTATCCTGACCTCAGCTATCACACTACCGAACTTAACGCGTGCCGCAGTCCCTATGGGTTTCCCGAAGGCTTGCCTCATACCGTCCTGAAGCCTGTCGGCTCCGGCGAAAGCCATCATCTTATTCTCACGAAGCACATGATGTGGGTACTGCCTAATTATTAGCAGGTACTTGTCGTCACCAACATTCTTTGACAGGTACTTGTTAGCCATTACACGCCCTGCTTCTAGCGCGTTATGCCTGATCTGTGCGAACTCAAGTGATACGAGCTCTAACACGACATCAAAGTCCCCGTAGGGATTACCCATGACGAATTTGCTTATTTTCGGTTGCGGTATACCGTCTATATACTCTTTCCTAGTATAGGGGGGTTTCTTCAGCTCCTTATAGCACCTTGCCGGGCGTAGTGGCATCTGTCAGCACCTATGGTGTAGGGAGGAAAGACGTATATAAGGATTTGCCATGCGCGGGATTGGTGACAGATTGTCACTTTGCTCTCTGGTTAATTTTATGGGTGATTTTCTTCAGAAGCTTATATATCGCCGTGCATTCAGGGATACTCATGTTCGACCTGAATAACACGTGTTTCAGCGCTATTACTCCCCGCTCATCGCCCGTAGCTTCTCGAATAATATCCAAGTACCTTCTTATGGCTTGAAGTACATGCTGACCACAGTAGTACACTTCTCGCCTGTGAGGTGCCTCCCTGATCTTGTTAACTTCGTATAGGTATAGAGCGACTGCATGAGAGAGGTTAAGGACATTATACTCGCTTCCCGTATCTATAGTTGAAATGATATCGCATTGTCGCAGTTCGTCCCTCGTTAACCCAGTGCTTTCTCTACCGAAGACTAACGCGATTAAACCTTGCCTCGGTATTACGTGGGGGAGTTCCTCTATTCTTATTCCTTGCCGCAGAACATCTCCCTCTAGATTTAGCTTTGCTGTGGTGCATACGCTAATTAGTACATCCGAGATACATTCAGTTAGTGACTCAGCGACCCTCACTTTATTTATGCTATCCTTTGCTCTAGCTGCGAATTCTAGGACTTCACTGTCGTTGATATCGAACTGAGGATTCACGACACATATTTCATTAACGTTAAAATTTTTTGCAAGCCTCAGTATGAAGCCGAAATTTATTTTTCCTTCAGGGGATACCAGGACAAGCCGTACTCTGAGGTTTTCCTCACGATGCATTCCTCAGCAGCCCCCGAGGCTTTCCCTTTTAAAGTAAGGAAGTGGATGAGTAAGCGTATTGCCTTAAATGCTTAATGCTACCTAGGAGTATCCGAGCATCTTATATATACGTTGTAGGTATCCTATCACGACAGCATGCTTAACGTTGGGGGGCGGGTTGACGAAGAGATAGTAGCGTTCCTCGCCCTTAAGCTCACTGAGTAACCTATCAACAATAACTGCTACTGGGTCAGCTATCTTACCACGTTCCTTAAGATCTTCAAAGGACTCGAAACTTCTTTTCTTACGTTCCTCTAGCAAGGTCCACATGGTTTTCTTACCAATTCCTGGAAGAAGCTCTAGTGAGTGAAGTTTAATTGTGAGAGGTGCAGCTATGTTAAAGAATGTTACGAAGACTTTCTCTTTTTCCTGCACAATCTTCCTTAATGCCTCCGGTAGGTACGAGCGGGCTACGCCACTAAGTTCATCGTACGCTATCGGCTCCCCCCACACGAAATCAACTTTATCTCTCAACTCCCTTAACCTAAAGCTCACACAAACCTTTTCTCCTTGCTTGATGCTTACTCCTGGCTTAGGGTAGAATTCTAGGAGCGTGAAGTATTTGTCGCCAATTGCTTGGGCTATGGGTCGTGACCTATGAGGAGGGTGTGGATCTATTGGGTTACCCTCAGGCATAAAGTCAAGTACTATAGCGTAGTCTTCCCTAGCTACTCTCTTATCACCCTTACGGTACCTACTGCTCATCTTAAAACGCACCTATGAATATTTACTTCACTCTTCACGCTCTACGCAATAAGAAGCAGTTATGTCTAATATCTTTTTAATTGTTTCTTCATCTAGTGGTTCTGGTTTTCTGTCGTAGATAACCCTAACCTCATCGGGTGTTTCAGGAACGATATTTGCAATCATTACGGCTGTTGCCTCATCTACCCCTAATTCAGTGAGCGCCTTAACGAGTTCTTCCCCTCGAGCACATTTGTTGAATCTACGTACATAATCCTTAACTCTCAAAGCTAACTGACTAAGACCAACCTCTTTGCTCTCCAGCTCCTTCAATACTTTCATCACGGTGCTGTAGGGTATATTACGTGCTTCTTTTAGCTTCATGGCTCCCCCATCACGCAGGCGCGGGTCTTAAGTGCTCAGGCAGTAGTATTAGTTCCTTTCTCTTATTCCCTAGGTAAACCTCCACGATGTAGGCTCTCCCCCGCTTGCCTATGATTGTCCCTACTTTCCCGACATATCTCCTATGAGGTAACGTGTTATGGATTGCTGGGTTGGGCTTTATGTACACCTTATCGCCTTCCTTATACTCATGCATTATTAGGCTTAGCGGCGGTATAGCTCCGCGCTCCCTTATTCTCTTTCTGTATACCTTCCTGGTCCTGTTTCTTGGTCCCCTTGATGCCTTAACCACTTCGAGCACCTAAAACTCACTGGTACGTCCGCCTTATAAACGTTGACAAAGCTAACAGTTATCCGCAACCTTGTCGCTACAATATGTGAGCACGTCAAGATAAAGCACATGCAATTCTTTTCCTAGCACCTCAGAGAATGAGGGTGAGGTCCTGCCTTCATCCCCATGTACAAGTTCCTTAACGTAGAGCCCTCCCTCACAATGGATTAGTATCTCGCACGTGTATTTCCCGAGGGTTCTTCCCTTAACAGCGTAGACTCTTCTTACACGTTCAATATCGGCGCGGCGCCGGAGTACTCTTCGAGGCGTTCTCTGGCGAATCTCGATGTCCTTGAACTTACGTTCTAAGGTATTGAGGTCATCCTTAGTAAGGCCTAAGGGAGAATATGCTATGACTCTATATACCTTAGGGGAGGTCCTCTCCTTAATCTCCTGCACCACACGATACGGTACGTAGGAACTCAACTTTATGATCACCCACGGTGGAGTTGAGGCTTCAACCTCTGCGACCTTCAAATTAACAGCCCTTCTGCGCGGCACTTTGAGTTCCAGGACAAGAGGCCTCCCAGACCCCAGCATGCGGGCGTCAGCATCTTCCCTGCCAGCCGCGTGAAGCTTTAGTTCCTCTGCATTGTATATTCGCGTGATCTTCCTGCAGGACTCCTCAATAGATAGTTCATAGTATTTGACCCCTCCTTCCCCTACCCATTCCATTTGAGATATAAATCTACCCAGCTTCACGTAATTGCCAAGTATGTACAAGGGTTGTGGTTGAACATTTACGGATAGGGAGTTTAAATCTAAAAGCACTACAGCATCGTAATGCTTGAAGTCCGGCTGTATACCTGTCAATAACTGTATTCTCTTTCCGACCTCCCTTTTGAGTTCCCTTGACACGGACTCCCAGTGCTCTATGCCTAAGTCCATTGCTAAGTTCTGTTCCCTCAACTCAATGTCCGAGCCGGACTTAACCCCAACAACAAAGGATTTCGACTCCAGACTCTCGAGTTCTTGAGCCGCAATTAATGCTGCTTCAGATATGAAACGATCAAGGACGTTATTACATATGGCGCATGGTGCACAGCGTTCTCCGGTTTCCTTGTTCTCGTGGCGAGAGTAGCTACGTGCTAGCTCTGTGAAGGGATAACATGCGTTCTTAGCTAGCTTAAGTATACAGGATCTAGCTTCCTCATCACCCGCCTTCGCCCTACTATGAAGTACCATGGAAAGCAGGATCTTTATGCTTCTGCCCCTTTCCGCATTAGAGAGTCCTCTCCCTAAGTTGGCGAAGAGCCTACCTAAGCACCTATCGCATAGGGGAACCCTTAGTAGTGCCTCCAGTGCCTTGCTAAGTAACTCGTCCTCCTCGCCCTCAGAACCCACCTTTTATCCCCAGTTTCCTCAGTATCCCTTTCTTCCTCTTAATGTTCTTCAGCATTCTCCTAGTGTTTTCGTAATATGCTAGAAGCTCCCTCACGTCCTCTGGTCTAGTGCCTGAGCCTAAGGCTATTCTCTTTATCCTCCGCCTATCGATTATTGATGGGTTATCCAGTTCTTCATAAGTCATTGATTCCATAATGTGTAGCCACTTATTCATCTTCTCTTCGGACAACCTGAGCTTCTCATCGTCTAAGGGCATCATAGCGAGACCAGGGATCATCTGAAGTACCTTGCGCAGCGGCCCCATCTTCTTTAGCGACTTAATCTGGGCGTACATATCGCGTAGTGTAAGTCTACCAGTTAGTATTGCCTTCTCAAAACGCTTCTCTAGTTCGGCGCTCTCCTCAAGAGCCCTAAACTTCTCAAGCAGAGTCTCTAGGTCGCCTAGACCAAGTAACCTAGCGACGAATTTCCTAGGGCTGAAGGGCTCTAGGTCCTCTATTTTCTCCCCATCCCCTATGAACTTTATGCGGGCCCCAGTCACTGAGACCGCAGATATGGCGCCGCCTCCCTTAGCGGTGCCGTCTAACTTAGTGATTATTATTGAACCTATGGGAGTTCTTTCGTGGAACCTCCTAGCAAGGTCGTAGGCCTTCTGACCTAGGTAGGCGTCAATAACGAGAATTACTTCATTAGGTTTTATCGTGTCGGCAAGCTCGCGCATCTCCCTAAGTAATTCTTCTTCCTCACCATAACCATGCCTTCCAGCAGTGTCTACGATTATTACGTTCACTCCCTCACTGAGTAATTTCCTCACACCTCGCTTTGCAATGCCTACGGGGTCCTGGGAATCGCGTTCTCCGTAGAACGGAACACCTATTTGCTCAGCTAGTTGCTTGAGCTGATCGTATGCTGCGGGACGGTACGTGTCGGTTGTTATTAATCCGACCCTGTATCCGCGTCGCTTGTAAAAGTATGCTAGCTTCCCTGCTGTAGTGGTCTTACCGCTTCCTTGGATTCCGACTAGCATCATAATCCATGGTAGCTTTTTGGGCAGGATCTCGGGAGCCTCTCCTCCAAAAAGCTCGACTAGACTATCATATACTATCTTAACGAACCACTCACGCCTCAGCACTCCCGGCGGTGGTTCTGATTCTAGAGCACGTTCCTTGATTTTTCGCGTTAGCTCCAGTACTACACGTACGTTAACATCGGCGCTGATCAGCGTTTTCTGGAGTTCCTTAATGAATTGATTTACGGCTTCCTCGTACTTCCCCTTACCTTTCAGGAAGCTGGCTACGGCGCTTCGTAGTCGCTCTAGTCCCTTCATTTGGCTCCCTTAAGCACTCTCATGATTTTCCTTCTACCCATCACAACCCAGTATTCGACCTCAGCACCCGGTTCAAGTTTCGTGCGTATGTCCTCCTCACCTGGCATGTCAACCTCGAATGTCTCGTATGTTTCGAGATCCATTAACTGAACGGTGTCCCCAGTCACAGCTATTACTTGGGCGTTCCTCTTGTCAATTATTGGGACCTCAACCCTCTGGCTCACGGGGGCAACTAAGGTTCTCTTGTTTCCAGTGAATATCCCTATAGCAACAACGTGTGCCTTAGCACTACCGTGCTTGCCAGTCTTAGCCTTACTCATCTCAACGATTCTGCATGGCTCGCCATTTATTACAATGAAGTTCCCTACCTTCAAGCTCCCAAGTTCAGCGTACATCGTGCTCATGTAATCAACACCTCAAACCTTACCTTAGGTGTGAGCTTAAAAATAGTTTTCAATGCCGACTGGTGTGCTAGGATATCAACAATAATGTATAAGGTGATTATGGCGCCGCGGCCGGGATTTGAACCCGGGTCACGGGCTGTCTGCGTGGGCCCTCGACAGGCCCGCATACTGGGCCGGGCTATACTACCGCGGCACCGCCAAGACCCTAATTTGTTAGGGGTATATTAAGGTTACTCCACCGTCAAGACTAAATAATAGTGTTTGACCACATCATTAAGGTAGGAGGTGTTGGTGTTGCCAGACATGCGATTCGTGTATAATGACTTGGGTAGGGAGTTTGGACGGTGGTTTGACTGGATCATAGGGGCGGCGGAGATCTACGACTACGGTAGGTACCCTGTTAAGGGCATGGGTGTTTGGATGCCCTATGGATTCCGTTTAAGAAGGTACGTTATTGAGTTACTGAGGGAAGTTCTTGATTCGAGGGGGCACGAGGAAATACTTCTCCCGTTGCTGATACCGGACTTCATTCTAGCGAAGGAGTCTGAGCACATACGTGGTTTTGAGGGACAGGTATACTGGGTCACGCGGGGCGGCTTCGAAGAACTTGACGTGAAGTTAGCATTAAGGCCCACAAGCGAGACGCCTCTGTCCTATATGGAGTCGTTCTGGATTAAGAGCTACAAGCAACTTCCTAAGAAGTACTACCAGATAGTCAGTATGTTTAGGTATGAAACTAAAGCAACGCGCCCGATGCTGCGTGTGAGAGAAGTTACGATGTTCAAGGAGGCGCACACGGTGCACGAGGACTTCGACGACAGTGAGAGGCAGGTGCTAGAGGCCATAGAGGCATACAAGGAGTTCTTCGACAAGTTGGGCATCCCGTACGTCATATCGAAAAGGCCCGAATGGGATAAGTTCGCTGGAGCCATATACACGATAGCGTTCGACACACTAATGCCTGACGGTAAGGCCCTCCAAATAGGGACCGTCCATAATCTAGGCCAGAACTTCACTAAGGTATTCGAGGTCAGGATTCAGAGAAGGGATCAGTCAATAGATTACGCTTGGCAAACATCGTACGGCGTCTCGGAGCGAGTGATAGCGTCATTAATAAGTGTGCACGGGGACTCAAAAGGATTAAGAATCCTATATAAAATAGCGCCAATACAGGTCGTGATCATACCTATACCCGCAGGATCAAGCAAGGAGAAGGAAGCAGTGATTAAGGAAGCCCACGCATTACGCGAGAGGCTCCTAAAGGAGGGAATCAGGGTGCATGTAGATGATGACCCAGATAGGACGCCAGGCGAGAAGTACAACATTTGGGAAATGAAAGGCGTGCCTATAAGGCTAGAGATAGGGCCTAAGGAGCTACGGGAGGGAACAGTCACGGTATTTAGAAGGGACAAGAAGGTAAGAGTACGTGTAAAAATAGAGGAGCTTGCTGATTTCATTAAGAGGTTGGGGAAGGAGATAGATGAAGAGCTGAAGAAGCAAGCATGGGAGAAGTTCAAGTCAAAAGTAAAGATGTTCAGCAACGTGGAGGACGCTAAGAAATTCTTCGAGCAGGACGTCGGGATAGTTGAGATCCCGTGGTGCGGGAAGGAAGAATGTGCCAGTGAGGTTGCCGAGGCACTCGGCGCGGATGCGCTAGGAACGCCCCTCGATAAGGACGTAGATGTTAGCGGCATGAAATGCCCTACATGCGGAGCGCCAGCTGTGACACTAATGAGATATGCTAAGAAGTACTGAGGCAAGGAGCTTTTTCGAGGAGTAACTTAATAGTCCATAGCACTTTATATGCGTAGTAAAGATTAAATATACGGTCTAAAGAGACCTAGAGGTGCAGGGTTGTGCCCAAGAAACGTGAAAATAGGGGTAGACATAAAGGCGGTAAAGGCTCTGTGAGAATGATTCAGTGTGATCAGTGTGGTCGCATGGTACCTGAAGACAAGGCAATATGTATAACAAGATGGTACTCTCCCGTAGATCCCCAGCTAGCTGCCGAACTCGAGAAGAAGGGCGCGATAATAGCGAGATACCCTGTAAGGAAGTGCTATTGTGTGAGCTGCGCTGTCTTCCTGGGCATCGTTAAGGTCAGGTCCGAGGAAGAGCGAAAAAGAAGGAGAGCAAGATAAACTATTTAGGGCTGGATTAAACCCCTATTCAGGTGCGGTGAGGAACTATGAAAATCCCGAAGAAGATAAGAACGTACTGCCCTCGATGCAAGACACACACAGTACATAGCGTAACAATCTACAAGGCTGGAAAGAGAAGGGCATTGGCTGAGGGCCAGCGCAGATACGAGAGGAAGAATAAGGGATACGGTAGCAAGAGGAAGCCTGAACAGAAGAGGATGGCCAAGGTCACGAAGAAAGTCGTGTTGAAGCTCAAGTGCTCTCAGTGCGGATACATAAGCCACAGGAAGGGCATTCGCCTAAAGAAGGCAGAACTCGTGGAGGTTGTTAGGGGATGAAGAAGCGTAAGATCCTAATACCAATGCCTAAGTCGAGGTTCGTGAAAGTAAAGTGCCCATCTTGCGGTAACGAGCAAATAATATTTGACCATGCAACGTTCCCTGCAAGGTGTTTAGTCTGCGGAACAGTCCTCGTAGAACCTACGGGCGGCAAAGCGAAGATCTTAGGGGATATTGTTAAGATCCTAGGGTAAGACCTGTTTTAAAGCTGTTTTAAATGACGTATAATTACGCCTAAGTACTAGCACGTTTCTAGTGGGCGGTGGCCTCACTTATATTAAGCAGTCAGCATATAGTATGCAGGCGGTGAAGACCATGGTGAGGAAGCGTAAGCCCATGCCAAGAGTTGGGGAACTAGTCATAGGAACAGTTAAGAAGATCTTTGATTACGGTGCATACCTTAATCTAGACGAGTACAATAATCACGAGGCGTACCTACCTTGGTCAGAGGTAAGTTCTAAATGGGTGAAGGACATACGTGACTTCCTGAGAGAGGGTCAGAAGGTAGTTGTTAAGGTAATACGTGTTGACAGGCGTCGTGGACACATAGATGTCTCACTAAAGAGGGTCAACGCATCCGAACAGAGAAGAAAAATGCTAGAGTTCAGGAGGGCTCAAAGAGCTGAAAAGATGCTTGAAATAGTGGCTAAGAAACTCGGGAAAACCCTCGACGATGCCTACAGGGATGTGGGGTGGAAGCTAGAGGACTATTACGGAGAGATATTCTATGGTTTTGAAGAAGCGGCATATCGTGGGGAAGGAGCGTTACGTGAAGCCGGAGTACCTGAAGAATGGATCCCAGTGCTAATGGAGGAAATACGGAAACATATACGCATAAAGCGCATTAAAATAAGGGGGCTTGTAGCGCTAGTAAGTACGGCCCCAGACGGCGTCGAGCATATAAGGACAGCCTTCACAGCACCACTAAAGAAAATTGAAATACCGCCTGATACTAATGTGAGGGTATACACTGTCGGCGCACCCAGGTACAGGGTGGAAGTTACCTCAACAGACTACAAAAAGGCAGAGAGGGTGCTCTCCGAATACATACGTAGTATACAAGATTACGCGAAGCGCTTCAACATGATCTTCGCTTACGAGAGGGAGAAAAGCTAATGAAGTTCCTACTTAGGAAGTGCCCTGTATGTGGCAGGTATACGTTAAAGGAGAAATGTCCTACGTGTAACACGAGTACTAAGGTGGCACACCCACCCAGGTTTTCCCCTCAAGACAAGTACGTGAGGTACCGAGTAGTACTGCGAGAACTAGAGCACCAAAAGGAATCAAGCAATTAGCGTAGCTGCACTAATTTCCACAATGGAATAGATCATACACACTCATCACAGTGGTGTATCTTTCAATCCCAAGAGGTAGGCAATGAGGTTTGTGAGTGGATGTAGAACCATAACTATGTATATTCCCAGGGCTAAGTCCACCAAAGTTACCCTTATACCTACAGCATTATCAACCCTGAGTATAGACACTAGGATATAGGCAACAAGAATGAAACTCAACTGATCCATAGGTATGAAAGGATCCCCTGAACGTATACTTAAGCGTCGCTTAACAAAGGAATTTAAGGAATCCCCTATCATTGCACCGACACCAGATACTGCTCCGTACGTAATCCACGCAATATCATGGGTCACTGAGGCGTACACACATCCCACAAGGAGACCTCCGGCAACTCCGGCGATGAACCCTTCAACGGACTTATTCTTACCCAGCAACCTTTTGCCGTCAACAAACTTCAAGCCGAAGTCTAAGGGGTGTCTCTCACGTATGACTCCACTAACGATTACAGGCAATGCATTAGCAACCATTGCTGGCAAAAATATGAATGCAGACCGCAGGAGTGCATACTCAAACGTTATTAGCCAGCTTAACACCTTCATCACCCACCTCAAACCTTGTCCTCTTACCAGCCCATGAGTCTGGGTAGTTAAATATAAGCTCACCCTTACCGGGACCAATCCTCTCGCACTTAATCACTATGTCACTCCAAAATGATATCAGGGTGTCACCACTGATCTCCTCCTCACCCGTAGGTGCAGTACGTACTTGAGCAGTAACGAGTACTAAGGCTCTATCTTGATGAGCTATTTGGGAAAGCAGTGCAAGGATAGTATTGAACATTACGTTAGCGTACTTTAACTTCAAGGCTTCAGCCCGGTAGAAGTTGTTGATTGAGTCGATAGCTAGGTACTTCACTCTCAAACCCGACAGGAGTACGTCGAGCACGAGCTTAAGGAGATGCTCCCCGCTTACCGCATAAGCTAGGAAGCATTGAGGCCCTAGGTCATATCTTTTAAGTAAGTTAAGGTAATGGGGTCCCTCCGTACTTATGAAGTAACATGCTTCACCATCAGCAAGGTCCCTGCAGGTGATTTCCATGAGTTGCATTGCTATGTTAGTCTTGCCTGAGCCAGCGACACCGTATAGCACCGTGAGGTACCCACTCATTAACCTGGCAAGTTCCTCCCATGTCAACGTCATTTACTGTCGAAGTAACTTATTAACGCGTAAAAATAAAACCCATCGTGAGAGGTCGAAGGTTGAGGACTTCAGGATCTCGGGACATTAAGGCTGTAATATGTGACCCAAGGCTAATGAGGAAATTCGCTAAATTAGCGGGTGAACTAGGTTTAACTTACTCTGTCCCGAAAGAGGTGGGCGTTAAGGTGTCAGCAGACATAATCATTGTAGATGATGAGTGCCTGGAACATTACGAAATAAATTCAAACGCAGCATACCTTGTGACTAATAGTAACGTAGAGAATGTGGTTTCAGAAGTGGCTGGTGTAAGGAGGGCTTCAGTGCTGATGGTGGGTGTGGACTTGGGAGCTAGTATTGCTTATGCTGCGTTCGCTGACAAGGAGTTGGTTAGTGCGGGTAAGGTGCGTGAACCCAAGGATTTCTTCCAGAGGTTAAGGGAGTTGATGAGCTTCATAGAGCCTCGCAAAGTAATAATCAAGGTAGGACTACCAGAGACTAACAACGTGGATGAAGTTCTTGATGAAGTGATAGAAGGACTCTTAAAGATGGGATGCATCACATACTTAGTTGATGAAAGTAAGACGTCTACTGAAGCCCCTAAGATAGCGTTAAGAAGATTGAATGTGAAGGACGATGACATATTAGCGGCTATAAACATAGCTCTTAGGAGCGGTATGAGGGTTACCTAAGCGTAACGTTATGAGGTGTTGCGAGTGCCGGGCGGACCACCTTGGAGATGGCGTAGGTGGATGGGAAGAGGCAGGATGCCTAAGCCAAGGTTCATCCATACCCCTTTAAGAGGGTATGCCTACGTACCTTCACCTACAGTGCCCCCAGGTATGGATTATGAGGAAATACTCCCTGACGAGCTTGAGGCGCTGCGTTTAGTGTATGTAGAGAAGAAATCGCAAAGTGAAGCTGCCCAAATAATGGGTGTTTCTAGGGGTACGGTATGGCGGTTACTGGATAGCGGCCGGAGCAAGTTAGTGAAGGCATTGATTTCAGGCAAGGCTATAGTAGTGGTTCCGCCTCAGCCTGAACGCTCCTCGCCGGAGTGAATGCTATTTAAGCTAACCGAGTCTTCTCATAGCAAATCATGGTCAAGAATACCTTTGAAGGACCTCGTATATAGCGGAGTACGTGTTAACGTCTAACTCATACACGCGAGCGTTCTCTAGGTTCCTTTCCTTAAGGATTCCAATAATTATTTCCTCATCAATGTGTGGGCTAATGGACCTTAAGCACTTCCTCAACACGTTCTTAGCGAGCCTCCGGCGTTGTGAAAACATGCACCTCAGGAGGGTCTCAAGAAGAGCGTGCTCGGGCTTCCATTCGCGTATGCGTTTTAACACTATTAATTGCGACGAGACCTTTGGGCTAGGAATGAAGTCCTTGGGCTTGAAAGTTGCTGAGACTTTAACCACGTTGAAATAATTCACCATAACTGTTACACGGCCGTACTCCTTACTACCTGGAGCGGACGTAAGTCTCTTGGCAACCTCCTGTTGAAGCATTAAGACAGCTGCTCTCATGTTGGAACGTATGTACGCTATAAGTACCGGTCCAGTCAACGAGTACGGTGTGTTCGACGCTAGAACATCAGCCCCAGTGCACCTGCTCTCAAGGAGACATATACCATCCCCTAAAAGAGGGTGAACGTGAATCAGATCCTCAACATTAGTACTTAGAATACTGGCTATCCGTGGATCTACCTCAACAGCTATCACAGGCTTCCCTAATGCTGCTAGGAATCTTGTCAGGAAACCGGCACCCGCCCCTAACTCAAAAATAATCCTCGGGTTCAGCTCTTTTAGTTCTCTAACAAACACGTAGCCTATCCTACATGAACGCATAAAATGTTGGCTATACTTCTTCATTAACCTAACGTTAGTGCGGATCCGACGTAAGTCACGCCATAGCTGACGGCATGCCTCGCCTAACATGCCTTCAAGGCAAACATCGTCTATCATTTTGAGGCGTTCCTTCAAGGCATGTTAGGCGAGACAGTATAATAATTTAGCCTCAGTTAATGAATGCAAATGTGGTGCCGGGGGCATGCTTGTTGAACTCGAGCTTAAGAAGGGAGAGATACTGCGCATCGTGGGTCCAGCAAGAGTTGATGTGCTCAGCGGGTCACTGCTGGCAGTAGGCGCGGTATACAGGAAGGGAGAATCGTTTGTGGTGCATAGCCTAAGAAGCTACGGTATCAAGGCTTTAGAGGACACTAAGATAAGGGCGACACTTGGTGAGGGCGCGTCCGTAGAGGAACCCTCCGAGGGTGAGGAGGTAATCGATGACTGGGTTAACGTGGCAAAATCCGTCCATGAGGACCCACGTAAAATTAAGAAGGTAATAATCATAGGCCCAGTAGAATCAGGGAAAACCACGCTAACAGCCTTCATAGCCAATTACATGATGGAGCGAGGCAGTAAGGTATGTGTCATAGAGGGGGACGTAGGGCAGGAAGACCTTGCGGTACCGGGAACACTCTCCCTAGCTCTCCCCTCAAGGAAGTTCCTGTGGTTAAGGGAACTAAAGTGTGAGAAGGTAAGATTCGTTGGGTGTATCTCACCCAGCCATGCACAATGCCAGCTACACGTGCTTGCCGCATTACGTGAGTTAATTGAGGAAGCCGAGAACTTGAAGTGTGATACTATAGTAGTAAATACGGACGGGTGGGTATCTAGCAAACAAGCGTTGGACTTCAAAGTATCAATTATAAGATGGTTAAGACCAACACACGTTATCACGTTAAGCAACGATATTTACAACACCATGCGTGCCGTGCTTGGACATAATTCCTTTACTGTGGTGCTGAAGGCGAGATCGCCGGTTAAAGTCAAGGAGAGAAGCAGAGATGAAAGAAGAAGATTGAGAGCAGAGGCCTACAGAAAGTACTTTTCCGAAGGATCGAAGACCGTGAACCTAAGACTGGGTGAAGTCGGGCTAATAAGTTCCTGTGTATTGGGAGGGCAGAGGATATCGATTGATGAGGCAATCACCTTATGCCCTTCTCTAGAGTCAGTACGCGGTAAGGTACTTTTCGCTTCACTGTACGGGCAATATCTAAATGTAGTCCTAAGCGATGGCCCACACAACATAACGTGCAGAGAGAACGAGGATCAAAGCTACATAATTAACGCCGTACGGAGGAATGACTTAAGTGGATATCTGGTCGGGATCCTAGATGAGGAGGGTAAAGATGTGGCACTAGGCATAATCGAGGACGTAGATTTCAGCAATAACGTCATTAAGGTCAGAACACCTTACAATGGTAAGATATCAGCTCTAGTAGTTGGGAGAATAAAGTTATCACCCGACTACGAGGATACAGGTAGGGTGCTACGATGCGGGATATAGCGTCGCTCTTGGAGCACTACAGAAGCCAAGGGAACGTAATTACGGTGGAGAAAACGTTAAGCACAGAGTATGAGCCAACCAAGGTACTGGAGGAAGCTGAGAGGAAGGGGGTTCCCGTAATATTTAACGTCCAAGGCTTTCCTATGCCTTGCGTTGGCTCACTAATACCTTCACGAGAACACCTCTACACCTTGATGGGAGTGAGAAGTGATGAAGACGCCTACAGGAGGGTCTTAGCACCACCTCCCTCTAACGACTGGTTCATAGAGAAACCCTTCGAAAACATCTTCTCGGAGTTCAACGGTAATGTCAAGGATCTTCCTGCGATAAAATTCTATGAGAAAGATGGGGGTAGGTACATCACTACGTCAATCATTGTTGCCCGCGTACCGGGCACAAATACTTATAACGCATCGGTCCATAGGCTCATGATTAGTGACGAGAAGGGCTTTGCCATACGGATTGTTCCGAGGCACCTTTATAGAATATATGAGGACAACCTAAAGGAAGGTAAGGAAACTCCCGTAGCTATAATGATTGGCGCATCACCACTGACCCTGCTGGCATCATCTCTTTCACCCCCGCTGGGGGTCTTTGAGCTGTCGCTTTACAAGAACCTAGCTAATGAGAGACTCGAGATTGTGTACACGCCCAATTATGGCTTACCCGTGGATGCGTCATCGGCCATCATAATTGAAGGTGTGCTGACGAGTAAGCTTGTTGATGAGGGCCCGTTCGTAGATTTACTTAACCTGTACGACAGGAAAAGAAAACAACCGTATCTTAGGGTTGAAAAGATCTACCTCAATCAAAGTTCGCGGGCATTCTTCCATGTTCTTCTCCCCGGAGGGCTGGA
>JALVVU010000137.1 GCA_027023255.1 Desulfurococcales archaeon | reverse complement strand
TACTATAAGTGGTGACGTACACCGTGTAATGCACTAAGTAATGTATCTTCTTAAGAATCTTAACGTTGCGATGTGGTGCGGGTTTACCTAGCTCAGAGCCACGGAAGATCATGGTTTCCTGGCGTTGTGTGTCCTGTGTTTTGCTTTTATCGTGTCTGTGTAATGTTTTCGGTTGGATCCCTAGTCTCGATGTGTAGTAGGGGGTGGGGGGAGGAACTGATGTTGTGGTGGTTAACTTCACTTCGGTGTAGTTAATCCCCACTTAACTTCACCAACCCCAACCAACAAAATCACCAACATACAAAAACCCACAAAAGTGGGCACGTAATCTTCAATCCCTCCATAAGAAAGAAACACATACTGCATGGTGAGAGTAATGACAGCCAATATTTTAACATAATTGATTAAAAGGATTGCCGGTGTAGGACGGTATCTGCCTCGTTACAGTATCTTAATGACGTTCCTTGAGCGCTTGAGGTACTCCTTCGCTCTTTCTCCACCCACTTAACGCCACCTGAGTCAGTACCCGTTAGTTAAACTTCATGTCGTAACTCATAAACTATAACGCGGCGATGGTACCTCCTCATACAAGTTCAAGCCTATATGTGCGTTACGCTCACCTTACTTACCCTTAGCGCCTGCTTCACTAGCTGTTCCAGCGTTACGGTGTTTCTTGGGTTGCCGGCCACTTCCTTCGCCACGATCCCCGTTTTAATAATGGGGTATGGGAGTAGCCGTGCCTTAGCTTTGAGCCTCCTTAACTCCCGCTCCGCCGACATTTCATCTACTTTAGCGTACTTCACCTCATATACAATAGCTCCCTCCTCCGTTACTGCGACGGCATCGATCTCTGACTCCTTGCTCCACCATGGCTTAACGGGGGTTTTCAGGGTTTTTGAGAGGAGCTCCCTAACTACTTCCTCGAACCAGTGCGCTAGGTGGTTCCTCAGTAATTCGTTATCTATCCGCACCTGCCCTGTCACTTCCGCCTCGTCCCTCCTGGGGTATATTGCCTTGAACCAGTAGTCCCAGAACGGGTCGGCTATGAGGTACTTCGCTTTCTTAGTTCTCAAGGGGTCCTCCCCGGCCGGGACAACCCGCTTAACGAGGCCTAAGCCCCTAAGCACCTCTAAGTACTTGATTAGGCTTGTCCTCCTGACCACCTGGGTCAGCTTGCTGAAGGAGTTCCTGCCCGACGCTATCGCGGCTAGTATTGATGCGTAGACGCCTAACTCTCTAGTCTCAGACGCTAACAGGTGTAGTGGTTCCTCGTAGAGGCGCCCGTACCTGCTGTGTATGTGTTTCAGAGCCTCCGATATGTGGTCGGTGCTCTCAATGAGGGCGAGGTTATATGGTGTCCCGCCGAAGAGGGTGTAGAGTCGGAATGCCTCATGCTCAGACGCGCCGATTCTCTCCCTCAAGTACACGTAGGACTCCAGGAAGCCGAACCCGCCTAACTTGATCGTGACGCACCTACCGTAGAGGGGCCCCAGAGGACCTGCGAGCCGCTCAATAACGGAGACGGCGCTCCCAAGCAGGACGAGCTTGAGTGGGGCGTCAGGGTAGGTATCCACGAGGGCCTGCAGGTGGGAGGCGAAGGACTTACCAAGCCTCTGAAACTCATCAATCACCAGCACCATACCCCCTAACCTATTAGCGCAGTTAACTATCCCCTTAACGATCCCCTCCCAAGAATCCGTGCTAACCTCGCCGCAGACCTCCTTAAGCTTAGACGTGACCCAACGTAGTAGGGCACCCTCATCACCCTCCGGGACGAAGAGGTAATGACCCTTAACATGCCTCAGCAACACGGTAGCTAACCAGGTCTTACCTATCCTCCGCCTTCCGTAAATAATTACGGCACGAAA
>JALVVU010000136.1 GCA_027023255.1 Desulfurococcales archaeon | reverse complement strand
TCAAGGAGATTCAAAGGAAGGTCGCGTTAATGAAGGGGTACGACCTAGTTGAGTGGACCTACGACCCCCTCCTCTCCGTGAACGCGTGGTTCAACTTCGTCAAGTCAGGCGTCATAGCAAGGAAGTATAAACCCAACTATTATGGGTTCGTTGACTTCGAATACAATAGGGGGATAGAGTCCGACAGGTTACTGGCGGAGTGGCACCTCAAGTCACGAAGGGTCGAGGAGAGGATGGCGGGTAGGGGAAGGCACGAGCCAATAGAGTACTTCCTAAGCAGGGGTGCTGAGATTGCGCTAACAACGGAACCCATCAGCAACGGCTTTCGGGTTCCACGCGAACCCAGGCTCTGGCTCAACGAGGAACTCATAGTAATTGAGGTGCCGAAGAACTTCGTCGACATGCAGGTGAGGAGACATAGCCTCGCTAGGGAATGGAGGCTTAAGGCACGTGAAGCACTAACACATTACTTAAGTAGGGGGTACGTAGTCTTCGAATTCACTAGGGGCGAGAGGGAGCGGGACAGGTTCTACTACGTCCTCTGGAAAGTGGACCCAGCCCGCATCCTGAGGGGTGATTACCCGTGAGGATCCGTAAAGTTACGCTCCACTACGTCAAGTTACCCATGAAGCAATCCTTCACAACGAGCTTCGGAACCGAGAGCGTGAGGCACACACTGATCCTTAAAGTGGAGGAGTCAGGCGGGGAGGTTGGTTGGGGTGAGGTAGTCGCTGACGGCGGGCCCTGGTATAGCTACGAAACCGTCCACACTGCGTGGCACGTGATAAGGGATTACATCGTGAGGATGATCGCCGGTAAGGACGTAACGCCCGAGAACTTCCCGAGGATAGTGAGCAGGATAAGAGGCCATAACATGGCGAAGGCTGGGGTGGAGTTCGCGCTATGGGATCTTAAGGGGAAGATCGAAGGCAAACCCATCAAGGACTTACTTGGAGGGGTTAGGGACGAGGTTCCGATAGGGCTAAGCGTGGGCGTCATAGGGGACGTCAAGAGGCTCCTTGACGAGGTTGAGGCAGGCCTCAATGCAGGCTACCACAGAATAAAGCTAAAGATAAAGCCCGGATGGGACGTCAACCCCGTTAAGCTCATCAGGGAGGAGTTCGGGGACATACCCCTACAGGTGGACGCGAACGCCGCATACACGCTCAGCGACGTGGGGGTATTCCGGGAACTGGATAACTACGGCTTACTCATGATTGAGCAGCCACTCCATTACGACGACCTAGTAGAGCATGCAGAGCTTCAGAAAGCAATTAAAACACCGATATGCTTGGACGAAAGCATCAAGAGCCTGAGGGACGCTAAAGCAGCCCACAAGCTAGGCTCGTGCAGGGTAATAAACATAAAGCCAGGCAGGGTAGGGGGCCTCACTGAGACGAAAGCAATTCATGACTTCGCAGAAAGCGTTGGTATGCCCGTGTGGATAGGGGGCATGATAGAGACCGGGATAGGGAGATCATTCGCAGTAGCAGCTGCAACCCTACCCAATGTAAAGTACCCGAATGACATCTCACCGAGTACGAGGTTCTGGGAGGAGGACCTAATCGAGCCACCATGGCTACTAACAAGCAATGGCACGCTCAGAGCCCCCAATAAGCCCGGGATAGGGGTTGAGGTAATCGAGGAGAGGGTTCTAAGGAAGTCGGTGAAAATCGAGGTAGTGACGGTATGATAACTTGGGTCCACAAAGCAATAAAAGCGATATGGTTTAGGCTCTTAAAAGACTCCTTCGGGGTTACTTCCTTTCCTCGTCGGTACAGATCGCCACTAGGCGGCAGAACGCTGACTCGCCACCCACGAACTTGAATGGGAATGCTGAGATTAAGCACCTTCTGTTCAGCACCTTCTCTATTTCTCCA
>JALVVU010000135.1 GCA_027023255.1 Desulfurococcales archaeon | reverse complement strand
ACGATATCTGCATACCTCCCTGGACCAGAGACCTCCACCTTAATCTCGGCCCGCCTTGCACCGTAAACAACTACCTCCTCAACAACCTTACCTGGCGCAAGAGCCTCGGAAGCCGCCCTAACATTGCCTATACTGGCTGATAGGGCTATGCGTTGAAAGGCACCCGCAAGTTCCCTTAGGCGTTCAAGATCCGCAAGTAAGTGTGCACCTCTCTTGCTTCCAAGTAACTCGTGGAACTCATCAATGATAACCCACCTCACGTTCCTTAAGTGCTCGCGCATCGCTTCATTTACGAGCATTATCGAGAGGGTTTCAGGCGTGGTTATCAGGATATGGGGCGGGTTACTAGCTATCATCCTCCTAGCATAGCTTGACGTGTCACCGTGCCTTATGGCTACCTTAATTCCAAGGGCTCTGCAGATACTCTCAATTCGACGGAACATGTCTCGGTTCAGTGCCCTTAACGGTGTTATGTAAAGCACCGCTATCGGCTTCACAGGTCGATTAGCTGAAACTATCTTTGATAGAACAGGGAGTAAGGCGGCTTCGGTTTTACCGCTTCCTGTTGGTGCCACTATTAATGTGTGTCTACCACTAAGTATCTTAGGTATCGCTTGCTCCTGAACCTCCGTGAGTTCCTTAATACCCGCCTTCCTCGCTACCTTAGCAACACGGCTATCTAGATGTTTCCAACCATCACTCATGTTGTGGGCACACCTTCCTGCAGCATACGCTTGGTTTGCACCCTCATCTATGGAGTCTTTATAGCTTTTATAATGCTGTAATACAAGCTCTTCCACGGATAAGCACCTTGAGAGACCATAGCATAATAATCTCAGCGCTTGCGTTGACTGTTGTTAATATATTAGTATACTATGCTAGTACGGGGTTAGGGTACTTAGTATTCATGGGTGTGGCCTCTTCATGGCTCCTCACGGGTTTAGGTGGGTATATTGCTGGTAGATCACGACATCTCATACTAGTGGTTATTGAGGGCTTGGCACTCATAATCCTGACCATCATTACTGCTCCACCCTTGGCCTCGAGTCAGTACGTGGTTCAATCAGCAGCAATCATAGCGACGGCTTATGTGCTGGGCGTGGTTAGTGGGGCGTCACTTTCAGCCCGTACCCCAACCACGCATCACGTATCACCCACTAAGGTATGGGATGTGAGGTCAACTCTACCGATATTCATTGGAGGATTAGGCGTGGCATCAGTCGTTAGAGGGGTTTGCGAGTATTTCGCCTGCCCACTTCTTCTCCCCCAAAGTAGTGCTGGTCTTTACGCCATGATCCTTGCCTGGGTAGCGGGCGCGTTACTGACTTCAGCCTTACTAGCAGGACATGAATTGAACTTCCCTGCATCACTGCTTGTTACCGGCCTCGTAACCCTGCTCTCACCTCTGACTTTGCCCATACCCATTATACTCGAGGGACTTAAGCATCGGGATGTAGAAACAGGCATTAACGAATGTATAGCGCTAGGGGAAGTTCTCAAAGTTATTAGGAAGCAAAGTAAGGGTAGGCAAACCCCATGCCTTACCTTTAAGATGGGGGAAAACAACCACATGATAATCACTGGTTCGTCGGGAACAGGTAAGACGCAGGCAGCTAAGCGGCTAATCGAGGAGGCCTTAAAGAGAAACATCAGCGTCCTCATCCTTGACGTGCATGGAGAGTACGCATCGTTACCCGCAGCTAAGGTGATTAACCCGGCCGAGAACCCCATTAACTTACTGGCTAGGTTCGATAAGTCCCCCGCCGTGCGGGCCGAGGAGGTGGCCGACCTTATCGCCTCAGCTTTCAGGTTAGGGAACGTGCAGAAGTCCGTTCTACAACACATGATAATCTATGCATACAAGTTATTCGACAACCCCAAG
>JALVVU010000134.1 GCA_027023255.1 Desulfurococcales archaeon | reverse complement strand
CGCACCCAGACCTCCTTCAGAAGGCAGTTTACGGAATGCCTGAACTACATAGGGAGGAATTAAGGGGTGCGAAGCTAATAGCGTCGCCAGGCTGTAACGCGACGGCAGCGATAATCGCTTTAATCCCTTTGATTAAGGAGGGCCTCGTACGCACCGACCAAATAATAATAGATGTTAAGGCAGGGAGCAGCGAGGCCGGTGCAACCCCATCGCTTCCTGATCACCACCCTGAGCGTGAGGGGTCCGTAAGGCCCTACATGCCGGCAGGCCACAGGCACGTGGCTGAGGTGGAGCAGGAATTAAGTATTATATCAGGTAAGCCCGTGAGGGCCTCACTGACACCGCACGCGGTGCCGATGGTTAGGGGGTCACTAGCGACTGCCTACTGCATCCCGGCTCGCGAGGTAAGCGCGCGTGAGTTAATGAGGGCGTACACCCTAACGTACGGCAAGGAACTCTTCGTCAGGATTGTGAAGACATCGCCTCACAAGTACCCTAACCCCAAGTACGTCATCGGGAGCAACTATGCGGACGTGAGCTTCGAGATCGAGTCGAGAGCAGGCATAGTCAAGGCCTTCGCAGCGATAGACAACCTAGTTAAGGGCGCGGCCGGGCAAGCAGTCCAGTCCCTAAACGTGGCGCTAGGTTTCCCGGAGGACTCAGGCTTGAGGGCACCGCCCCTGAGGCCGGCCTGAGGTGGTGTAGGGGGTGAAGGACGCGGTAGTGGTTAAGGTTGGTGGGAGGGCCCTCCTAAGGAACATGCATGGGATCCTCGAGGACGTTGCTAGGGTTGCTCGGGAGCGTCCCGTAGTGCTAGTTCATGGTGGTGGGGACGTCGTGACGGAGTATTCCCGCAGGCTCGGTATTGAACCGAGGTTCGTTGTGTCGCCAAGTGGGGTTAGGAGCAGGTACACGAGTAAGGAGGAGCTAGAGGTCTTCGTGATGGTGATGGCTGGGAAGATCAATAAGGAGGTGGTCGCCACCCTTAACGCATTAGGTGCCACAGCCATCGGGCTCTCCGGGGTCGACGCGTCACTCCTGAAGGCGGTCAGGAAGAAGAGGATAATAATAGTTGATGAGAGAGGCAGGAAGAGAGTCATTGAAGGAGGCTACACCGGGAAAATAACCGAGGTGAACACGGAGGTACTCACCTTAATCTTCAGTAAGGGCTTAGCGAGGGTGGTGGCGGTAGCTCCCCTAGCCCTCAGCGAGGAGGGCGAGATGCTTAACGTGGACGCGGATCAAGCAGCTACGGCATTAGCGAAGGCCCTTAAAGTCAAGGAACTCGTGCTACTAACTGACGTGGATGCCGTCTACGTCGACGGTACCCCAGTGAGGGAGGTAGTCGTGGATGAGGTACCCGCGCTCATCAAGAAGGTTGGGTTCGGGATGAACAGGAAGTTAATTATGGCTGCAGAAGCCATCAAGGCGAGGGTAGGTAAGGTAATCATAGCGCCCGGAACCACCGAGGCCCCACTCACGAGCGCCCTCCAAGGTAAGGCCGGAACAATCATTAAGGGGTGTTAAGCCGTGAGTCAAGCCCCGCTCGACAAGACGGACCTGAAGCTCCTCGAACTCCTCAGAAGGAACGCTAGGCTATCATACGCTAGGTTAGCCGACGAGCTAGGCATCAGCGAGTCAGCGGTCAGGAAGAGGCTGAGGAAGCTGATTAAGCGCGGGGTCATAAAGCACTTCACCATAGAGTACACCCTCCCCAACGAAGTCAGAGCAGCAATCCTCGTCAAGGTCGCCCCACCCCAGCCGGTTCCCCGAGTTTCCGAGGAAATAAGCAGGATAGAGGGAGTAGAGGTGGTTTATGAGGTGACGGGTGATAACGACATATTAGTCCTTCTGCGAGGCCCCAACATAGAGTTCGTGAATAAATGCATAGACAGGA
>JALVVU010000133.1 GCA_027023255.1 Desulfurococcales archaeon | reverse complement strand
GAGGCGGCGAAGAGCTTGGAGCCAGTACTGCGTACTTGGGGCGCGCTCATACCCTTTGTCGGGCCCCTCTTCAGCGTGTCTAACCCCGCACTCATGCTTGGTTCGGTGGGCGAGAGCGTCCTGCTGGTCGCGGCTGCCTACATCTTAGCTAGGAGGAGGATCTCCAAGGTGTTCCTCGGCGGCATTGAGTACTCTGTCGCCGCCGGCGCGGGTCCTGCGAGGAGGGTAGCGGTTAGTGAGGTAGGGTTGAGGGTTGGGGGATTAATAGGTGCGATGATCCGTAAGGACGTCAAGCTCCTGTCAAGGGAGCCTAGGAGGTTGGCGAACATGCTGTTCTTGGTCCTGCTCCCCATAATAATGTCGGTGCCTTTAGGCTCGGGCTCCTTCATGGCTAAGCACGCGACCTACCTAGTCTTCTTCATGGCATCGTTCCTAGGCGCGTTCTCCGGCCTCGCGAGCGACCACATCTTCTATGCTGAGGGCTCCGGTGCCTTAGTCCTCTATCACCTCCCCGTGAGGAAGTATGATGTGGCCCTAGCTAAGGGCTTGGCGTGCTCGCTGATAACCCTGCCAATATCTGTTGCGACCGTTTGCGGGTTAACCATCTACTTTACCGGTGACTTGCTATTAGCGGCGATCGCTGCCGTGGTGACGGCGATGCTTAATCTGGGGTTCTCCCTCATCAGCTCGGCCGTAACCATGTCCATGCTGCCGGGAACCCCGTCCGAGTGGAGCGAGTATTCCTTCAGGACGAGCATGGGTACTAGGTTCGTTAGGGGCGTGGTTAAGTTAGTGGTGGTCGCGGTCGGTGTTGGGGTGCCGTTAGTGATCGCGTTGCTCGCACCACTGATGGGAGTATCCCCAGCGATGACTGAGCTGTTCCTCGTGGCTTACGCTGTCGCCTCCCTACTCACCGGCTTGGTGCTCCTACGTGTTGCCGCCGGCTTTAAGCCTCTGTGAATGGCTTGAATTACGTTCGGTGCCCGTTTGCGGGGGAACACACTTTTTGTTTGACCACTAAATCTTATTTGGTGCTTGACCTTGGTTAAGTCCCTCAAGGAGTTGATTGAGGAGATTAAGCCCGCCGTCATCAACATGTTCCGCGTCAACATGGGCCTCAAGGACGGTGAGGGGGCCCTAGTACTCACGGACTACCCGCACGGCGAGTTCTGGCGTAACCTCGTGCCGGGGGAGTTGGAGGACGCAGTCGCGAGGACACTACTCGCCCGCGCCGTGTATGAGGTCAGTAAGGAAGCCTTCCCAAACAACAGGTTCGAGTTCCACGCGTACCCAATGACCGGCAGGAACGGTGCGGAACCCCCGCCGGAAGTAGCTGACTTAATGAAGAGGTTCGAGGTCGTGGTGGCGATCACGACGTACTCCCTATCACACACTAGGGCTAGGGAGGAGGCGTGCAAGGCGGGTGCTAGGATAGCGAGCATGCCTGGCTTCACGGCCGAAATGTTCGCGCCCGGGGGACCCATGGCGGCGGATTACGGCAAGATAAAGGAGGTGTCGGAGAAGATAGCGGCGTGGCTCAACGGGAGAAGGGACGTGAAGATAATCACTGACTACGGGACCGACTTAAGGCTAAGCGTTGAGGGCAGGGTCTGGGACGTGGACGTAGGCCTCTACGTGAAGCCCGGCGAGTGGGGCAACCTACCCGCTGGCGAGGTCTACGTAGCGCCGCTAGAGGGTAGTGCCGAGGGAGTGCTTGTAGTCCCTAAAGGATGGTACCCAGGCCTAACCGAGGATATGACCCTCCACATAAGTAAGGGACTAGTGACGAAGATCGAGGGCGGCGGCAGGGTAGGCGACCACTTCAGGGAGTTACTGGGCCTCCAACCACCCGCCGAGGGTAAGGAGTACCTGGCTAGGAGGAACGTAGCTGAGTTAGGCATAGGCACGAACC
>JALVVU010000132.1 GCA_027023255.1 Desulfurococcales archaeon | reverse complement strand
GTGGCAAGGTAATCCTCTATGGGTTCCTTGAATTTTTCCCCCGTCTAGATCACCTAACATATGAAGTTAAAACGTGGCTTAAAATGTTTTTCATGTTTCCTTAGAAGTATCCATTCATGTAAACAGTGTTAATTGTCACACAACACCAGCTCACGTACTCTTGAAGAACTCCTTAACTAACTTCGTCACGGTTAACACGTCCTCATCACTTAAGCCCGGGTGCATGGGTAGAGATAACACATGTGTCGAGGCGTTTTCTGCGTTTGGACAGGGGGTTCTAAAGTACTTGCGTAGTGCCGGTTGCGTATGCAAGGGTCTGGGGTAATGTATGCCTACCTGAACGCCATGCTCCATTAAGTATTCAGCTAACCTATCCCTGGTACCGTCTCCTTCAACCCACACCGTGAATTGATGGTAAACATGTTTCGCCCAAGGCTTCTCCACAGGTAAGCGCAGGGACTCAATACCGCCTAGCTCGTCCCTGTAAAGCTTCGCTATCTCCCGGCGTCTAGAATTCATCTGATCAAGCTTCCTTAATTGCTGAAGACCTATCGCGGCTTGAATGTTAGTTATTCTGAAGTTCCAGCCTATCACTTCGTGATAATAGCGCTTTGTCTGCCCGTGGTTCCTGTAGAGCCTAACGAAGTCGGCTATGTCTTTCGACTTAGTTGAGATGGCGCCTCCTTCGCCCATCGTTAAGTTCTTGGTGGCGTAAAAGCTGAAGGCGCCGACGTCACCTATGCTTCCTGTCTTTACGCCACGGTATTCCGCACCATGTGATTGTGCACAGTCCTCTATCACGTATAGTTCATGCTCCCTCGCTATTCGTAGGATCTCATCCATCTTTGCTGGGTGACCATACAGGTGCACGACGACGATAGCCTTAGTTCTATCAGTGATGAGTTCCTCCACGGAAGCGGGATCCAAGGTGTAGGTCTCAAGATCTATATCCGCGAATATGGGGGTTGCGCCAGCCAACACTACAGTTGATGCCGTAGCGAAGAACGTGAAGTCCGGCACAATCACTTCATCGTTTCCACCCACACCGAGAGCCTTTAACGCAACGTACAGCGCTATGGTTCCATTTGACACCGACAAGAGGTACGGAACGCCCAAGTATCTAGCGAACTCACGCTCAAACTCCTCCACAACGGAACCATGTGCGAGCATACCGCTCTTAATTACCTCGGAAACCGCCTGAATTTCATCCTCCCCGACGAAAGGGGCGTTAACCTTGATTATCTCCATGACTTAACCTCCTCGAGAAGGTAGGGTACAAAGTAAAATTAATTCTGTACCTTCACTCAAGGGTGACCTTAACCCAATAAATCAGTAGGTCAGCGACGGTTGTGAGCAGGAAGCGTTAGGGTAGTACTTCAGTAAGTACGCACATACTTTACGAACAGCCTCGAGGACCGTGGTTTTCGGCACGCCTGGCGCGCCATAAGCAATTATATCAATACAATTCGTTCTCCCAGTTCTTATCGCGGCTGCTGCGCTATCCCTGTAGGGGTATAGATGGAGTATGTTTCCATTAGCATCGGAAAGCACCACTTCTTTCCCGCTAAGTTTTCTTTCTCTACCCCCGAAGTCTATGAATACCTCCCCCTCCCTCGCGCGCCTTAAAGTTAAGGGCTCCCTAACTAAATCATGATCGAATATGCTTATGGGGACTAAGCTCTCAGCAGATGCCATGTTACAGGAATCAACCACGCTGTTAATGGAGGGGAATGAATGACCTCGAAGAACCCTACGAATCAGCGCCTCACTAGAGGGTCTAACCTTAGTTGGATCTATCCCCAACCTCCACATTATGTCTCTATAGGATCTCACCAGCGGGTGACTCTTAAGTGCCTGAATATCATAGGAAGATCTGAGCTTCACCACTAACTCATTAATGTCAGCAACTACATCAGGCCTTCCTTTCTCAGCAAGTACGC
>JALVVU010000131.1 GCA_027023255.1 Desulfurococcales archaeon | reverse complement strand
CTAACGTTTTGGATTGTTCCTATCTCATGGTTAACTAGTTGCACACTAACTAAGACGGTGTCCTTGCTTACGTAGGTGGCCAGTACCTCTGGGTCAACGAAGCCTTCTTCGTCAACAGGCACCTTAACGACGTCCATTCCCGTAAGCCTCGCCGCGAATTCTGCCGGGAAGATTACGCTTAGGTGCTCTATGGCTGAAACTATTATCTTACCTCCCCTGCCCTTGGAGGCTAACGCGGTGCCGAGTATTGCTAGGTTATTCGCTTCCGTGCCGCTGTGCGTGAACACAACCTCATCAGGTGAGCTTATCCCTAACGCTTCCGCCAGTAGCTTCCTAGCCTCCCAGATAACTTCGTAGGCTTCCCACCCAGGCTTGTTAGTTATTGATGGGTGCCCGTAACCGCGCTTATTAAAGTAGGGTAACATGGCCTCGACTACCTCTGGCGGCACCCACCCAGAGTTCTCGTGGTCAAAGTATACTTCCCTCTCCGGTGTCCCGTGCTCTGCTAGGAGTTCCTTAACACTCACGCATGATCCCTCCTTTAACACCGTTATTGAATCGCACTGCGAAATAAATCTGTTATTGAGCTAAAGAACCCTGAGAATACCGATGAATCAAAATACTCCCTCTACGTTGATAAGGAAGTTAAGTACGTCTCCGTAACCCTGACATCTAACTCGCAGGCATTAGTGATGCCTAGCCCCGCCTTAATTTCCTCCGTATGAATTCCTCGGTGAGGCCCCCGTTTCCTAGGCTCGCTAGCTCCTCACGCGTTATCTTCTCGCGCGTGGCTATCTTCGGCAGTAGGATGTCGAGTATGTTCTTCTCGCGGAAGAATATTATGGAGGAGGGCACACCTATTACCGGCTTGCCCCTCGCGTACGCCACCATAGTCATGGTGTTTGGCTTGTAGGGCACGCCGTAAGCTATGACTTCATCGGCCACGGTCCTTATCGCGTGCGGCGTCCTGTCAGTGGGGTCAACGCTCATTCCCCCAGTAGCTATGATTATGTCTACCTCATCGGACTCTACGTACTCCCTCAGCTTCGACGCTATTACTCCCTCATCGTCGGGGAGCACCTCCCTAGCTACTAGGGTGCCGCCGTACTGCTTAACCTTAGCCTCGATCACGGGTGTCGCTGCGTCCTTAATCCTCCCTTCGTAGACTTCAGTGCCGATCACGGCTAGCCCGACACGGAAGGGTTGGTAGGGCTTCACACTCACTACCGGGTAATTCCTCCTTGCGTGATCCTTAACCCCGTCCAGCACCGCCCGCTTAACCGTTAGGGGTATGAGGTCAACCACAGCTAAAGGCTCCCCACACCTGACTGGGGTGCCGTCACGCCTAGCGACGACCACGAAGTCCCCCGACATGTTTATGGCTAGCAACGCATCAGCCTTAAGCTTAAAGACGCCATCAATTAACGCGTATATGGTTGCCTTACCCTCAGCCAACCCCTTAACGACCGTGCCGGGACCCGCTAAGGCCTCAGCGAGCTCACGGACAGCGTCATCCTCGAAGACCTCTGTCCCCCAACCCTTGCTCAGCTCCTCGGGGCTGTCGGCGACGTACACGTAGTAATGTCCAGTGTTCTTCAACGCCTCAACGTCCTCAGCCCTAATGACGTGGCCCTTACGGAATAGTGCTCCCTTGAAGTTCTTCGTTACTGCGGAGACGTCGTACGCGAGAACCTTACCTACCGCGTCCTCAACCTTAACTAGCTTGATGGGCAATCGAAGCCACCGAGTCGCTCTGAAGGATTCGGTAAAAAACGTTCCCAGCAGTCAGGGACCACACGTAAGTTAGTGCAATTAACAGTGTTATGGATTTGTCGCGGCCTCAAGCAGTTCCTCCCAAAGCTTCAGGGTTTCCTCGACTTCCTCCTCCCTCACCTTACTTATGGCGATCCCCGCATGCACTATGACGTAGTCCCCAGGCTTAATGTCCTCGAGGGGGGCT
>JALVVU010000130.1 GCA_027023255.1 Desulfurococcales archaeon | reverse complement strand
GGCCACGCACCACACCACGTAGCATACATAGTGATCCCCGACTCAGTTGCGGTGACTGGTGACGCGTTAGCCATTCACCACGATGGCAAGCTACACCCCGTCACCCCACCACCCTTCCGGGCGGACCTAGCGCTAGCAAGCATTGAGAAGATTAAGGAGGAACGCCCTAACGTAGTGACAGTCTCACACTACGGGGTTCTGCCGTGGCGGGGTGAAGAAGCCCTCGAGAAAGCAAAGAACAAGATACTACGGTGGTTAAACATAGTGGAGAACGCGGTAAGGAAAGGCTTAACGGACCCTAGCGCGGTGTTCGAGATAATCCTTAAGGAGGATCCCGAAGTAGCTGAGATAATGGCTGCCCGCGAGAATAACCCCATATTCAGGAACTCTGCCAAGACAGCCCTACGCGGCATACTTGAGTACGTCCTAACAACGCAGAAACACTGACAAACCCTATCAACACATTGGGGGAGGTGAACATCCCTCTTGATAAACGAGGGGACCTTCAGGAAAAAAGCAGTGCGCCTCACTTACAAACCTCTAAGTAACAACATCCTCAAGATAAGCGCGTGCCGTGAAGGGCGTGAAGAATCATTAAGAAAACTTGAAGAATTACTAAAGCTAATACCAGCAACTACTGTAGCAAGCGCCCAACGCACGGTCAGGGCTTGGGATGTGAGGATCGGGGAAGCAAGCCTCAAGATAGCTTGGGAGGGCAAGGCATTAACAGAACTCAGCGTCACGTCCCCAAAGGACGGTATGCTTGTACTCGAGCATCATGTGGGGGGCTCACACATTTATGGCTTAGGCGAGAAGTACGGCCCCCTCGATAGGCGGGGGAGGACGTACAGGCTATGGAACGTTGACCAGCCAGTTCATCTTCCGCTAGGGGAGCCGATGTACGCGTCAATCCCCTTCTACCTAGCGCTGAAGCCTGGAAAGTATCTTGGCGTATTCGTAAACCACGCGGGATACGCGGAGGTCGACGTAGGTGCTAGGTCCCCGGGCCTGGTGAGGACCTCAATCTACGGTGATGCGTTAGTAGCTTACGTAATGGCTGGCAGGAACCCGTTAGAGGTTATCGAGGCGTACACATCCCTAACCGGGAAGCCTTACTTACCGCCTAAGTGGGCGTTAGGCTATCACCAAAGCAGGTACAGCTACATGAGTTCAGAGGAGGTCCTCAACATAGCTAAGGCCTTCAGGGAGAGAGGCATACCTTGCGACGCCATACACCTTGATATAGACTACATGGAAGGATACAGGATATTCACATGGAGTAGGGATTTCAGGGAGCCTGAGAAGCTAGCTAAGGAATTACATAAGCTAGGCATTCGACTGGTAACGATACTGGACGTAGGTGTTAAGGAGGAGCGAGGGTACAGAGTGTTTGAGGAAGGCATAGCGATCAACGCATTCATGAAGACCCCTAACGGCGAACTATTCCGCGGCGGCGTGTGGCCGGGAGTATGCGTGTTCCCAGACTTCCTCCGTGAGGACGTACGTGAGTGGTGGGGAGAACTAGTAGCGTGTGAGTTACTCTCAAAGGGCGTCAGCGGCATTTGGTTAGACATGAATGAACCGGCAATATTTTATAAGGTGAGTGACGTCGAGTCCGTGGCCAGGAAAGCGGGTACTTTACTGAGTGAGGGCAGAACACGCGAGCTCGGCGAACTTCTCCGTAAAGCCCCAGCACTGATCTCCACGTACGGATGGCCTTGGCTGGGTGTGCCGCGAATAGACGCCGTCCATGAGGCTGGTAACGGGCTTAAAGTGCATCATGATAGTATTCACAACGCATACCCGCTATTAGAGGCGGAAGCAACCTTCCGAGCATTCAAGAAGTATAGTCCCGGAAGCAGGTGGTTCATCCTCAGCAGGGCGGCCTACGCCGGCATACAGAAGTACGCGGCGGTATGGTCAGGAGATAATCAGTCATGTTGGGAACATCTCTCTGTCTCAATACCTATATTATTGAATATGAGTTTAAGCGGGCTTCACTTCGTCGGCGCGGACGTAGGAGGCTTCGAGGGTGACACAGAACCGGAACTCCTCCTGAGATGGACGCAGTTAGGTGCCTTCTACCCATTCTTCAGGAACCACAGCAGTAAAGGTACGCGAAGACAGGAACCGTGGGTTTTCGGTCCTGAATGGGAGAAGCTAATAGCTGATGCCATTAAGTTGAGGTACAGGTTCCTACCATACATCTACAGCGTATTTGTTGAGGCTAGCAGGAGCGGTAAGCCGGTCATGCGTGCACTCTTCCTAGAGTTCCCCGAGGATGAGCGATCCTACACCATAAGTGATGAATTCATGGTTGGTAAGTCATTACTCGTGGCCCCAGTGACTGCGCCAGGGAAGGAGGCTAGGGCGGTGTACCTACCGGTGGTTAAGTGGGTTAATTACTGGACAGGCGAAGTTCTTGAACCGGGTTGGAAGCTCATTAACGCTCCCTTAGACAGAGTTCCCTTATTCATTAGGGAGGACACAGCCGTCATAACCACGGATCCAAAGCGGACAGCGCATGAAGTGTGGGATCCGCTATACGTTGAGTCCTTCGTTAATCATGATGCCGAAGTAATTATCTACGATGATGATGGCGAGAGCCTTAACGGCGAGTACTTCGAACTAGCTGTGACCCTCAGGAAGCGTGAGGACATGCTAAAGATAAGCACGGAGCCAAAATCCTTGAGGTACTCACCTGAAATAAAGGACGTAGTGTTCAAGGTATTCAGTTCAGGAGTGATTAGGGAAGTAAGCCTTAATGGAGTAAGAGTTGACGCTAGGGTTGAGGACGGCGTAATTTACTTCACTGTACCGCTAAGTATGCTATGCAGCGCTTGAAGGTAATGCGTGGCGTGGGCGGTCTATCCGCTGAAGGAGCATCATTTCATTCTCAGGCAACCCGGTTCATGTCATCCCGCCCAAGTGAGGTATGGTTTAAGGGGATAAAGGCGTTAATCTAGGTACCCTCCTAGGAAGTCACGGTAACAGCATCTTAACGGACGTTATGAGAAGCACGCAACCAATAATTAACCTGAGTGTTTGGGGCTTCATCTTAACCGCCAGCCGGGACCCTATGGACGCACCTACAAGCGACCCAGTAACGAAAGGTATAGCGACATCGTAAATTACCTCACCATGGAGTATGTGTTGGGTTGTAGCTATCACTGCTGTGGGGAAAATCGTGAAGAACGACGTAGCCACGGCGTTGTGTATGGGCATACCTAAAACCGTGGTGTAGAGCGGCATGTTCACGGAGCCGCCCGCCGTCCCTGTTATTCCTGCTATGAAGCCTGCTATGAGGCCTACGAAGGCGCACTTAAGTAACGTGTTTAGTGATGGGTTAGTATCATGATTATTTTCCTCCCCCTCCTTTCTCACTTTCTTCCTGATGTACGTGGAGAGGAGTCTGAGGCTGTAGATCATTATGAATGAACCGACGATGAACTTCAGTATCGATGAGTTCAGGGACCCTGAAAGGTAGGCCCCAATGTACGATGATGGTATCATTGTTGCGAGAGCCACTAGCCCTACGCGGTAGTTCACCTTACCACTTCTTAAGTAGTTCACCATACTCACGAAGCTTATGAAGGTGATTACGAACTTGCTGGTTCCTACGGCGTTGCTCATTCCTAGCCCTAAGAAGTAGAATAGGGGGACCATGAATACCCCGCCCCCAATTCCGGCCATGGAGGAGAGCAAGGATATAGTAACGGCGATGCCGGCGTAGGCAACGTACGTTAACCAATGTATGGCGCATGCACCCGCTTACTTAGTGGTTGAGTTAAAAATCCGCATTGAAATCACCTTTAGGACTTAGAGAGCATCAGTTCCCTTAAGTAATCAGCTATGCGCTCTATAGGCATCTCACCGCCCATCCCGCGAGACACCGTCCCTTCAGGGTCGTAGACTGTGAACACGCCATGCCAGTCATGAACCGCGTCGTCAGGCCCTCTATCGTTCTCCGGAAGGAACGGAGTGTCCCACCCAACGGTTCCAGCAGCGCGCCAGCTTAGATCGTCGAAGTACGCCATCAGGTCAGGCGGGTCACCCCGCACTTCAGGGTATATTTCCTCTGGTCTAAGCACTATGTTGCGCCATAACGCGCCATTATCGCCTTTCACTCTCCGTAAGTCGTTGGAGAGTTGCGTTATGATGTCATCGAATTCTTCCTTACCGACAATTCCTTTCGGTTCTCTGCCTTTTAGGTTGATGAAGATGCGTGAGTAGTAGCCTCCCCAGCCCCAAGCTATTGTTGAGTCCCAGTCAATCATCTCTCTGGTTAGGTCAGTGCCGGGCTTCTTCGGCTTCTCCTTCAGCTTCAGGTACCCCTCCTTAATGAGCCATTCGTTCACGGCGAACGCGCCGGCCATTGACTTAACGCCGTGGTCGGACGCAACAACTATTATCGTGTCCTTCGGCAATGCTTTCCTGATTCTCTCGAATCCCTCGTCTATTAACTTGTAGTAGTCGGGGATCACACGTGATAGCTCCTCGTTCTCCTCGTACCTAGGGTGGGAGACGTCGAAGTACTTCCAGAAGGCGTGGTGTATTCTATCAATACCTATCTCAACGTATATGAAGAGGTCCCACGCTTTGCACTTAACTAGGTACTCAATTATCTTCAGGTGTTGCCTAGTCATCTGAAAGAGTTCGTCCCTAACCCTCTCCTTATCATGCCTCCTGAACTTCACGTCGAATATGAGTGGTCCGAACCTCGACTCTAGCTCACGCTTAAGCCACGGCGGGAACGCGTACTGGTTTTCCGGGCCAGGAGTCATGAAGTCCGTTATCATGAAGCCCCTCACGGGCCTCGGCGGGTATGTTGGGGGCACCCCGAAAATCCCTACGCGGCCGCCAGCGCGACCGACGGTATCCCATAATGTCTGGTGCTTAATAAAGTTCGAGTTTATTATGTATGTGTGTCCAACGTCCCCAGGCTTCCTATGCCTGAACCCGTAAATGCCTAGCTCTCCCGGAGTCTTACCGGTGAACATCACTAGCCACGCCGGTATCGTTATTGGTGGGTGGCAGGTGCGCATTAACCACCTTCTGGAGTCATCTATGAGGGAGCCCAACGCAGGAATGTCGACGCCGTACCTCTCGTATAGGGTTTTCGGCGGTGCCGAGTCCAGCCCAAGCACGAACACTTTCCTCAAATCTACTGCCCCTCCCTACTTAGGTCACGGCATAAATGTGTGGTTATTTTACTTAGCACCTCATCACAGTCCTCTCCCTCGGAGCACGTCACCACGAACACCATGTCCTTACCACCCACGCTCAGTCCCTCCTCTCTCAGCTTCTCAAGGAACCTCCTCAGCGGCATGGAATAGCTTCTGACGTACACGTACGTCACGTTGAGCGACGGTATGTTATGCACTAGCAGGATCACATCGTCCGGATACGCGCGTGCTAGCGACCTTCCAACGTACGAAGTCACTAGGGAGTCTAGGCTTAACTTCCATACCTTCACACCGGGACAGGGCTCCCCAAGGCTCTGGAGACGGTCGTAGGCACTATCAACGTAACGTGACGCTGACTCATGAGCACTAATTAATACCTCGTCATGTAAAACACCTCTAACGCCCTTCTCTGCAAGCACGTGAACCGCGTGCTCGATACACTCGATGTTCACAATCCTGTAGCAAGAATCTATGAGTTCAGCCGCCCTAACGAAGTCGTTGAGGGTCATGTTGAGCTCAGCGGCAACGTTATCAACAAACGTCACGTGCTCGCTCGTAGCAAGTGCCGGCCCAAGGTCTCCAACGATACCTAGCGCCACTAAATCAACGATATCAGAGGGTGTGTTGAGGAGTTCGTAGAGCACCCACGTGGTTGAGGGGTACTCGGCTTCGCCCATGCCTAGTGCTACGGGGTTACAGCAGTGTTCCCGAGCATTACAGCTTAACTCAACGGCATGGTGATCAACGATGAATGTTTGAAGCCCCTGAGGCACCCGCGCTAACACCTCGTGGGGGTGTGCTCCGTAATCCAGCACCACCAGGGTGTGAGCCCCGCTCTTCTTAATCTCATTGAGATTCAGAGCGCTTGCCCCGTACACACCTATCCTAGGTGTGCTCATACCAACTATGTGAGGTCCCAGCACCCGCAGGAGTATTGCTGCGGACGCCACGCCGTCAGCGTCCCAGTGATGTAGCACGTAGACCTTCCTTCCCTTCTTAAGGACTCCCTCAATAAACTCAGCGCATGCGGGGATTTCCCTAAGTGACGAACGGGTTGTCGAAGCTGAGGACAACTTCCGCTACCTCCGGCCTCATCATGTATTCCGGTGGTTTCTCCTTATTCCTTATTATTTTCCTGAGCTTGGTTCCGCTTATTCTCACCCTGAATTCGTCGCTGTGCGGGCAGATCTTAGCGTTTACCATGCCTCCGCACTTCTTGCAGTAGAATGACTCACGTATGAATAGCGGCGTTATGCCTAGGTCGGGGAACTCGTTGAAGAGGTCCCATGCCTCGTATGGTCCGTAGTAATTACCTACGCCAGCATGGTCCCTGCCCACGATGAAGTGTGTGCAGCCAAAGTTCTTCCTAACTATCGCGTGGTGTATTGCTTCCCTAGGCCCTGCGTACCTCATCTGCATCCAGAGCACGGAGAACACGACTGAGTCCTTCGGGTAGTAGTGCTTGATTAGTGCCTCGTAAGCAGCCACTATAACCTCGTCCTTGAAGTCGCCGGGCTTCTTCCACCCCACTAATGGGTGGACTAGGAGGCCGTCAACGAATGTTAAGGCAGCCTTCTGGACGTACTCATGCCCTAAGTGCGGCACGTTACGTGTCTGGAACGCCACTATGGTTCTCCATCCCTTCTCTTTGAACAGTACCCTCGTCTCAAGCGGTGTGAGCGCGTATTTGTCGAAGGGGTGTTTCAGCGGGTTAAGCAGGTCTATCGGGCCTCCAATTAGTAGCTCCTTACGGGCGTACGTGCGGGCAACACCGGGGTGGTTGGGGTCCTCAGTCTTAAACACGTGCCTAGCGAACTCCTTCTTATCCCACTCGTAAATCTCCTCGACCTTCATGACAGCTAGGATCTGACCCTCGTGCGTTAAGGCCACGTCATCACCTTCCTTGACTCCCTGAATCTCATCCTTGCGTACATCGAGTACTATGGGTATGGTCCAGGGTGTGTCGTCCGATAACCTCATGTCGTAGAGTACGTGTTCGTAGTCCTCCCTAAGTAGGAATCCCTGGAGGGGTGAGTACGCACCATACGCTATGTTGTGGATGTCTGACGCAGTATTCTTTGTTACCTCAATACTGTGAAGCTCTTTTGCCTCCTCGAGGAGGGCTTCCCTCCTTCTCCCCTTAGCAACTCTGTTAACTAACCTACCCCCATGCGGTTTAGACACCATCCCGCACCACCTCCTTAAATGTAGCCTAACCTACGGAGCTTCTCAATAATCTTCTCCTTTTCCTCTTCGGTGAACGGCTCCTCAGCCTCACGGGCCCTCTCATACTCAACAACAACTTCCCTGAGCACGTAGGTAACGAACTGGGAGACGTTGGCGAAGCCCGTACCCTCTATGAGTTTCTTTATCCTATTATACAACGTCACGGGTATTGAGACTGTGGTGTAGCGGCTTTTACCGCCTCTCTTCCCTCCCTCCGGCAAGTGAGCACCCGGGAATAAGTTGCGGTAGCAATTAAATATAATTACCCGTAATTAATTGGGCAGAAAGTTACTCCTAAAAAGCTAAAAGCTAGCGTATTACTTAGCTACGTGCCCTCACAGGTACCCTAAGGATCTGAGCCTCTCCTTAACCTTCTCCTCTTCTTCCTTAGTGTAACCGGCACCAACTTCCTCCTCGGTTGAGAGTACCTCGTTAATGACGAACTCAACGAATTCCCTTACTGAGGAGAAGCCCCCGTTCTCCTCAATATACTTCTTCACCTTCTCATAGAGCTCCTTCGATATCTCGATGTTTACGGTTTCTTCACCCATCTCAATAGCCCTCAATCTAATGAGGAGTTGTTCCCAATAAGAGTGTTTGCGTTGACACACAGTACTAGCTTAATGGTGGGAGACGCACCCTCACAATACAGTGAGTGCCTTTATGAGCACAGCTAAGGCCAGGAAAGTCATGCCTGCCGCCATGACTTTCCTTAAAGTAGTGTTTGGCGCGACCTTAACGGTCTTGGCTACCAACGGCGCGCTCAGCACTGTTCCGGCAGTCATCGGCACTATGAGTGCTGGATTAAGTAGCCCGGCAAGACCATACAGGATAACTGCGGTTACCTCAGTTATGAATTCCGCCATGGACGTGACAGCAACTGCCGACTTGGGATTAACCCCCAGTATTAGTTGCCCAGCAGTCACTACGGGGCCGTACCCACCACCAGTTAATCCCTTGTTGAAGCTGGCGACGGTGGCTATGAGGAAAAGCTTCTTAGTCGAGTACTTAACCCTGACCCTCCTGCTTAACACGACCAGAGCGCTCATGGATAGCATTAAGACGGCTACGTAGGCCTTAAGCAAGTTCATCGGCATGTGTATCATAAGGATCACAGCAATGAGGGGGCCCACTATCCCTGAGGCCCCTAGCATTATGGCTCGCCTCGATTCCTCACCTCCCGGCCTTAGGTCAGCGTTCCCGAACCTATGATGCATCAAGGAGAGAATGGAGTTCCCCACTAACTGGGAAACAACTACCGAAGAAACAGCGTTGAGTGGGTCAACCCCTAAAAGTATGAGTACTGGCGTTAAGATTGTTCCGTACCCCATCCCTATGACGCCACTAACGTACTGTGTCGCTAGTGCTAAGGTGATTAGGGTCGCGGTCCACGCTAGCGATACTGGCTCTAACAGCATTCTCTCCCCATAATTATCTATAATTAT
>JALVVU010000129.1 GCA_027023255.1 Desulfurococcales archaeon | reverse complement strand
GAATGAGTAGAGAAGTAATGCGTACACCGTGACCCTCCTGCCGTACCTGTCCCTCAGTAAGTTAATTAATGCTTTAAGCGCGCTCCCATCATAATACGTGTATGCCAGCGTAACCACTTTCTTCCAGAGGCCCTTGAAGTGACGTGTGAAGGAGGTGTTCACGTAGATGTCGTTCACCCCGGTCACGTTGACGTCGTAAGCTAGTTCCCCGCGACCGTCACCGGTGAGTCTAAGCACCTTAACGTTACTTAGCCAGGCACGCATGCAGTACGCCCTATCCTCGCGGAAAGTTAGGTCCGGGTCGAACCTAAGCACGCGTAGGGCGTTGGCGGGGATGAGCGTGAACCCCATACCCACGTACTTGAGGGGCCTCACAGTCAGTGCCCTACACTCAGTCAGTGCCCTGCCGGTCAAGACCTTCTTAGAGAACTCGCTTAGCTCCCGCGCGTCCCTAAAGAACTTGGGCTTGGGGAACGCCTGAATTATGGCTGGGTGGTGCTCTCTTTCCTTCTCGATAAGGCAGTTAATTAGGTTCTTCAGGGACGTCACGACGTCGGAATCAACGAAGAGTAAGTAGTCGAAGCCTGAGGCCACCGCCTCATCTATGCACCTGTTCCTAGCCTCAGGTATGCTGTCACCAGTGACGAGCACTTCGTAATCCACGCCACTGGCTTGGAGAACCCTCCTCACCACCTCAACAGTCCCGTCAGTACTGCCGCCATCCACCACCAGCACCTTGATCCTGTCGAGTGGGTACCCATCGCTCAGCACGCTCTCCAGCGCGTGAGTCACCGTGTGGGCGGAGTTAAGCGTGATTATGCACACGAGTAGCTTAGGGTGGTTGGGAGTGTAAACAGATTCATTATAAGCGCTATCCATATCAGCGACCACTATACTGACCCAAACAGGATAGGGAAGGAGCGGTAATTATAGGTTTCCTTACTAGAGATACGTTAAACATCATTGACCGCTAGTTCCTTAACGAATCACGCGCAGGAGCTAAAAGGAGTGGAGTTATCGACTCCCAACGCATTGATTCGGATGAACAGATAAGCGGTAAACACTGTAGGGATTCGCTTCCCCACTATTAGGGATATAATTACTCGAGGAGGTATTACTGGGGGTGATTGCTTGCCTAGCAATGCTGTATTCATACCCGTCGCATCCCCCCTGCACGATAGGAGAGCAGTGAACGCTGTCCTTAGGGAGTACTTGAGGACGCTGGAGGGCCTTATCAAGCCGTGTGGGATGCCCTACGCTGGTCGCTTGCCTAGCGTGTTAACTGATGTCGAGTCAGTACGTCACGTCGTTAGGAGTGCGTTGAGTTGTGGGGTTCACACCATCATCGTTGGGGTCATGACTGGGGGTTCAGAGGAGTTGGTGCTTGAATTAGCCGGTACGGCGGGTAAGGACTTCCCGGTGGCTCTCGTGGCGCATAAAACAATGAATTCCCTTGCCGCGAGTGTGGAGGCCTTAAGTAGGTTGAGGGCGGAGGGCTTCAGGGCGGCCCAGCTCTTCCTGTTGAATGAGGGTGTTAGGGGTGAGGTTAACGCGTTCCTGCGTGCGGCTAGGGCTAGGAGAGCTTTGGGCGGGATGAAGCTATTGGTTATTGGCGAGCCTTCCCAGTGGCTCGTGCACAGCTCCGTTGGTTGGGAGCACTTCGCTCAGTCCCTTGGCGTTGAGCCCATTAAGGTTAGTCTCGAGGAGGTTGTGAGGAGGTACTCATCCATCACCACGGAGGAGGCGGAGAAGCTCCTGAAGCGTTTCGAAGGCATCGAGGCTAAGGGCATTGGGAGTGAGGACTTAGTTAAGTCGCTTAGGATGTACCTAGCCCTTAAGGGCTTGCTTAAGGAGTACGGTGCAGCCTCATTAACTATCCGGTGCTTCGACCTGCTTAAATACGGGGTGACCGCATGCATCGCGCTAAGCATGCTTAACGACGAGGGCTTCATCGCTGGGTGTGAGGGCGACGTGCCCGCCACCCTAAGCATGGCTACCCTATCACT
>JALVVU010000128.1 GCA_027023255.1 Desulfurococcales archaeon | reverse complement strand
GCCTATGAGGATGGGTGAGTTCGTTGGTGGGGTGTAGGCTACGTTGTCCTTAATCATGAAGACGTTCTCAGCCGACCCTTCAACCACGAAGCCCCGCTCATCAAGCAGTAGGGCTTCGTCGAAGCCCCTTACCTTGGCTTGGAGGGAGGTCATGTACGCGAGCACGTAATGCCCTCCTGCCTTGGCTGGCGCGGGCATCACGTCTTGCGGGGCCCTCCTCCATCCGGACACCGTTACCTTAGCCCCAACCTCGTACGCTTTACCTAGGAACTTACCCCACTTGAGGACGCCTATGGCGACGCTTAATTCCCTGCTGGAGGGTACGAGCGAGAGTTCCTGCAGGTTTATGAAGCCTATGGGGCGGACGTAGTAGTCGCTCGGCCCATTAGCTCTCACGGTCTCTACTACTGCGTCGCATAACTCCTTGATGCTGTAAGGTACTGTGAAGCCGTATATCTTGGCTGACTCGATGAAGCGCTTCATGTGCTCCTCGAGCCTGAAGATCCCGACGTCCCCGTCATCCAGTAGGTACGCTCTAATGCCCTCGAAGACCGAGGTCCCGTAGTGCAGGCTTTGAGTCATTACGTGGATCTTCGCCTCACCCCACTCGACGAGTTTTCCGTCGAACCATATCCACTTACCCCATTCCGGCACGTCACGCACCCCCGCGGGAGAACCCCGCCTGGTTAGACGTATATTAGGGTCTCTCCCGGGAGGAATAAAAAGTTATTCGTTAATACACCCGCTTAAGCAGTAAGTATTCACGGTGCTTATGAGGAGTCGTTAAAAGCCTACTAAGGTGGGCCTGCGCGGCTCCTTTAGGTTAGGGCAGAGGGCATGCATGAGCTTCTTTATGTCCTCCAACGCCTCTAACGCACCCGTGTTTGAGTTAATCATTGCTGAGTCCCTATACACTTCAAGCACGTACTCCCTGTCGTCCTCCAGCTCTATCCTAAGGTAAGCCATGTCGAGGTCGTGCCCCCTATAGTTGAGGGTGCCGAGAGCTATGCTCACACCCCTAACCTCAGAGCCAAGCACGTTGGTGATGAAGTCAATCAACTCCCGCGTTCCTTCCTTGCTCCGCGACTTAAGCGCGTCGAGGACCTTCCCTTCCTCACCCTCCTCGAACTGAAGAACCGCGTAGGAGCGGGGGAGGTCTGTGAAGTGGTATACGCTGAGCTTCAACACTCATACCTAGTTATTCTAACGTATTCACAACATATCAAAACTTTGGTGCTACGGGAGCTTGAAAACCGCGAAGAACTCACCCTCATACACAAGCCTAGCTGCGGGCGGCGGGCGAGGCCCTCTAAGCATGGTCACGATGTACGCCCCCGACCCTATGGGAGGAGGTCTCTTAAGGACCACGTATTCGCCGTAGTGTAGGGCCTCAAACCAGTACCTCACACCCGCGTGAGGAACGAAGACTTCGGAACCCTCAGGAACGTAGTGATTGATTGCCTTAAGCTCCTCTATCGCCGGGGGAGGGAGGCTAGGGCCTATCAGGTAGGTAGTCACTGAGGCGCCGAGCACCGCCACCGCCAGGAAAAAACCTAGGAGTACGTGAGTGAACTTAACGAACCTCCTTCCGGCACCAGCTACGAGCGCCGCGATAGCTAACGGCACGAAGAGGCATGACGCTAGCCTCAACCTGAAGCCCCACCCAGCGGGGTACGTGGGTATATTGAGCACAGCTAAGGCAGCCGCTGATAATAGTGCAACGTACCTTAACCTCCGATCCTTCCTAAGAACCGCCACGACCAACGAAGCAATCACGAGCAGGTAGGTTAGTCCGTAGTACAGCGTCGGCCCGACGCACGCGAAGGAGGGTGAAGCCCTACTAAAGAGTTGATTGAGCGGAACAGGCTTAGGAGCTCTCATACCTAGTCCCTGCGTTCCCACAGCACTCAAGAACTCGCTAAACCTCCTCAAATCACCACCTATCAATGGGGGCCAAACCAACGCGGTGGCCGTCACCACGGTGAGGGCCAGGAACACGGGAATCACCG
>JALVVU010000127.1 GCA_027023255.1 Desulfurococcales archaeon | reverse complement strand
TCCACCCGTCCGCCAGGGAGGTTCTGACGCCGTGCAGTAGGAGGCTGACGTAGTCTGCGTCCACACCCATGTGTGTTCTGTGCATGCACTCACATATCTCCCTATCAATGGCTCTGGGCAGTACCCCTGCCTTGCCCCATACTTTAATCCTCTTCTTGGGTGCTAGCGCTGTTAGGGTCCTTAATGGCTCCTCGTCCTGCTTGCCGAACTCAGCCTCCAGGATGGGTACGAGTTCCTTCGCGATCTCTAAGTCGTCCTTCCCCTCGACCTCGATGCCGTACGCCTTAGCGAGCCACTTAAGCTTCCCTGAGTCCGTTATCTTGTAGTACTTTGTCTTACCCTCAGTAACCATCCTGAATACCTTGACAATATCCCTGCAGTGGTCGCTGTGGGCGGCGGCGCCCGCCGCTATCATCCTGAGTATGTTCCTAGCAACTATGGTGTCCGCGCTAGCACCACATATGCCCCTATTGGGTCCGTAGCCGAAGGGATCTATTCTGCAGGGACCCATGTTGCAGTTCCTGCAGCATATCCCCAACATGCCGAAGCCGCACTGCGGTTGCTGGAGGAGGTACCTGTGCCATGCTGTCTCGATGCCTTCCTCCTCCGCCTTCTCCAGTAGCCTGGAGACCCCGGGAGTTATTGAGACCTCATTCGTCGGGAGCCTGAGCCTGAGGTATTCTTTCCTCTTAACCATGAGGTGATCACCTCCATGAAACGGGGGAGTACATGGACCTAACCCCTAATACCTTGGGGGCGCCCCTTACCGCCTTCTCGACGGGCTTCACAACAACTATTCCGGGTACTGACGCACCGCTAACTAATTCCCTGGCCTTCTTCTCCGTAACGTCCCTCAGTAACTCCTCAAGCCTTCCAAATCTTAATGCCCCGGTCGGGCATGCCTCAACGCATGCTGGTAGCTTACCCTCACGCACCCTATCGATGCAGAAGTCGCACTTAACTATGGTTTTCGTGTCGGCGTTATACCTTGGGTGGCCGAAGGGGCATGCTAGGACGCACATTAAGCACCCGATGCACAGGTTCTCGTTGAGAACGACGTACCCCTCCTCAGTCCTCTTGAGGGCTTTCGTGGGGCACACGTTAATGCATGGTGCGTCCTTGCAGTGCTGGCACCTCATGGGGACGTAGAACAGGTCATCCACAGTGACTACCCTAATCCTGGGCCTCGGCCTAGGCTTCTCACGAACAGCACCGAAGATGTTTTTACTGATTGAATGCTCGACCGCGCAGGCGACCTCACACGCCTTACAGCCCATACACCTCTCTGGGTCAATGAATATCACGTACTCCTCTGCGGAAGGACCTAGCTTAGCTATCGAAGCTAACGCCAAAGTACTAAAACCCCTTATACAGCTCAAAGAATTTAAAATTAAGGAGTTCGTGATCGGAATACTGAACACGAATCCACAATACGTGTTCTAGAATTTAGTACTCGAAGGAAAACCTGTAGACGTTCTCCTTAATGAGTGACGCCATGATTGCCTCCCTAACCCTCCTGTACGTTGCTAGGATCCTCATCCCCTCCTCAGTAAGCAGGGTTACGCCCCTAAGCGAGCCTCCGCGCTTTGAAGTTATCAGCTTAACACCCAGCCTCTTCTCCAGCGACCTCAGCTTCTCGACGTAGGTAGAGGGGTTATATCCTAGGAGCCTGCACGCCGCCCTTAATGAGTTGGTGGACTCTATGACCTCAAGTAAGGCTAGGATGTCTGGAGGTATGATGACGTCCCTACCAGCCCTCAGGGATATCCTGACTTCCGGGACGTAGTCAGGTCCCACGTCCTTGGTTGGGCATTCGGAGTAGATCACCTTCCTCAGCAAGTCGCTACTGGCGTCCTTAGCCTCGAGGAGTGGGCGGGTGAAGGGGCACTTACTTATCCTCCCGTAGTAGTCTATGAATAGCATCCTGCACGCCCTGCCCGAGGGTCTCTCAAGCACGATCACCCTGTAGTCCTTCATGAACGTGACTGAGGCTTCATACCCGTACTTAAGCCCGTAAGGTATTGAGACTTCACACCCCTCCTTAACTAGCGTGTCCCTCAGCTTGAATGGAACCTTATTCACGTACGGTAGCTCCCCAAGCCTTAACGGTATGCCATACTTCCTGCAGAATTCCGCGTGCTCCGATGCTGTGAGCAGCGTTGACTCCTCCCTAGTGATGGTTGAGTAGATCGCCACGTTCTCGAATCCTTGGCTAAGTAACCCCTTAATCCTTTCTTCCTCCTCCTTAAGCTCACTTATGGATGAGCTAATCACGACTAGTTCGTCAATCACTTCAAGTAACTCCTTACTCACCTTGCCTAACCCGGTGACGGGGGTGAAGAGTGAGAGTCTCCTAGCCACTGACTTCATTAGTGATGCCAGCTCCGTAACCTTCGGGTGGAGTAGAGGGTTCGGGCACGAGATCACCGCTTCATCAAACACGTAGCCCTTAAGCTCACGCAGTACCCTGCTGAGTACGGCCGGGTGAAGTATTTCGAAGCCCTTACTCACCCCGTGTGAGAAGGGGCATGTCGGGTGGTTGAGGTCGCAGTGCGCCACCGGCCTGACGATTAGTGTTGACGTCATCCCTTACTGCCCTGCTACTTGAAGTAAACTTCGAAGCCACAGAAGTGGTTGCCTAGCCCCCAGCAGTTCTTCTCGACCGTCGCGTTCCTGCCGTAGAGCCCCTCCAGTATGCCCTCGATGATCCCTGCCTCGAAATCACACATTGGGGTGAAGACAGGCTTCATCCCGAAGCAACTCATGCACTCGTAGATATTGACCTTCATGGTGTTCAGGGACTCATCGATAATGTCCAGCAACCCTATCCTCTGGACCATGAAGACCATGGGTAAGTCGTCAAGCGACTTAACTATGCCCTCCCTAAGCAGTAGCTTCGCCAGCTTCCTTCCCGAGGCCTTAAGCACCACTGCCTTGAGTGAGGGGCTGTGCTCCATCATCCCGAAAACTATCATCCTATGTGTCCTTATGTAGCGACTATCGTCCGGGCTCAACCTCTCGAAGAAAGGCCTAACGGTCCCGTAGATGTATTCCTTCCCTAACCTACTACCGGCACCCTCCTTACTGCTCCTCCGTGAACCTTTCTCCTTATAGTAAATCATGCGCCACGACCTAATAGACTCCTCTATTAAGGGAAGGTACTCCTCATACAGCCTCCTAATCGACGCCCTATCCACGCCCTTACTTAGCGTGGGGAAAGCAACCTCCAGGACTTCCCCCCATATTAGGTAGCGTCACGCACCTAAAGAGCGTTTTACCCAGTATCATTAAGCCATGTAATAAGTAGTATGGGGGGCTAGCGTATTCTTCCGAGATCACGCTGTGCGAGAACGCAGTGACATGCAAGAATACATAGGAATGATATTCGTAGTGTCTAAGCTAATGTCTAAAGCGACATCATTATTTACCATAAAACATGCATGAAGAGCTGAAATTATTTCTTATAAGCCTTCTTTCGAGGGAGTATCGCGTATACTGTTATTCTGTTAGGTTTTCCTAGTTCAAATAGGACCCTATACTCACCTATACGAATTCTGTAATGATTCCTGTAACCACGCAGCTTCTTAATGTCAAGCCTTTCGGAGAAGCCATAGTCTCGCAGAATAACTAGGGCTTCAAGAATCCTACCTTTAAAGGGCTCATCAAGCCCGCTGAGTTGCTTTAAAGCCTTTTTAGTAAGGCTGATGCTATACCTTGTCACTTTAGCTCCCTAAGGACGTCCTCTAAATCAACAAGCTCTACTTTTCCTTTCATTTTCTCATCCTCATACTCTCTTATCGCTTCAGCCTCATCTGGTAGGGGTTCTTCAATACCAATAAGCCGCTCCTCCAATAAGGCCTCAATACGCTCTAGTATGATCCTTAACTCACGTAGCTCCCTATATAATAACTCCTCTCTACCTACGGCCAATTGCGGTCTCCCTCCTCATAAGTTTAAACAGCACTCGAGGCTCTTAACACTTTATCGTCCTAGATAACCTGTCGAAGAGATAGCAGAGCTAATGTTATCGGTTGGTGGGCCCGCGGGGATTCGAACCCCGGGCCTCCGCCGTGTGAGGGCTTCAACCCAGTTAAGTATTTCCTCAGCACAGGCTATCACGTCCTCAACCTCGCTGACCTCGTTAGGCGCCCTGAACCCACTTGCTTCAGCCTTATCGAGTAGCTTAACGCATGTGTCGATGATCCGTCTCCACGCCTCATTACCCCACAACCTACCTAGCGAGTCGCTCACTAATCCATACAACTCCGCTAAGGACGAACCCTTAGAAACGTGGGGTGAGGTGATGGAGGCGAGAACCACTAACGCCTTACGTGCCGCCTTAATAGCTTCCCTAAAGGCACCTGCTTCGTCACCCTCCATTAAGGTGTGTTTAGCCCTGTCGAGGGTCTCCTCAGCCTCCTCAAGATTAATGCCGCCGCACCGACTCAATTCCCGTACCCCTAAACATTCGCACCACAGTTAAAGCGCCTTACGCTCTAACTGCCTAAACCTAGCGAACCTGCGTAGTCACCGCGCGTATTCTCAAGCATTACCAGCCCGCGATTATTAGAGAAGGGACGCTAAGCCATGTGAGGTCCTGCTGAGTAAGTAGGGAGGGATCCTCGCATCGATGCTGGCGGGGCTGGTGGGAGTTAAAGGTCGGGGTTGGGTGGACGTGAAGCTTTCCTGCGGGTTCACTGGTTTTGGGTTTTGTGATTGTGCTCTGGCGGTAGTGTTGAGGTGGTAGGTGTGCGTGTGGGCATTACTTGAAGCCTACTTTATGCATTTTCTCTGGGTTTGTTAGTCCTGCTAGGCTCATTGCTAGTGCTGGGTCGTTGAGTAGCTTCATTAGTTCGGTCTGGAGTTGCTGCTGTGTTAGGTGTAGGACTTCCTTCCTTATCCTGCACATTGAGTCTACGAGGTCTATTGGGTGGGGGACGCCGTTGACGCCCGTGATTCTTGAGAGGAACGCCACTATGTCCTCCATGCTTAACTCGTTGCTTGGCCATGCCTCGATCTTCGTTGCTGCCATGAAGTACGTTGGTAGCTTAGCCTTGTACACGGCTACCCTGATGGATGAGGTTAGGTAGTCGCTCTTCCTCATCACCGCCGTGATCCAGGCTAACCTGTTCTCTAGGTTCCTTACTGCGCGGGCGGGGAGTTCGCTCCCGTGCTTCCGAATGAACTTGTTTAGGTAGTAGGCTAGGTCGGAGTATGTTTCTAGGTCGATCCACTCGCCGGGGTTGAGGACGTACGTGGCTAGTGCCTTGTCGTTTACGGGTATTTCAGGGTAGTCTATCACTACGGGTATGTCCCTCCCGTAGGATCTCTTGACAACCCCGACCAACGCGGTCTCGGTCTCGTCAGCTAACCTGAGCACCTCGTTCGTGAGTTCGAGGATCTCCCCGTAGAGCCTGGCGGCGGGTCCCTGCCTGCGCTCAAGCCCGGGCGGGATCCTCGGGAAGAGTTCCCCGTCAATGATTACTAGCTTGATGTTGAGCTTGCCTTCCTTCTTCAGTTTGAGGGCGTCCCTAACGAAGCGCCTCTCAATGACCTTCGAGAAGGGCTTACCTATGGACTCCTCCTCAACGAGCCTAACTATGCCTACGGAGGCCGCGGGCTCGAGGACTTTGGACGAGGTTCCGTGGAGGACGTGCGACCTTATCACAACGAGTAACTTACCACCTATTAACTCGAGTGGAGGGGAAGTGAAGCCCGTGTCTAACGCGAGGTAAGGAGGGGTTGGCGACTCGTCAATCACCTGCTTAAGCCTAAGTGATGCCTCAAGCCTCTCCCTAATTAAGCCCTTGCTTTGCTGGAGCGACTTAACGAGCCTCGCTAACCTCTCAGCCTCCTTAGGGATGTCCTTAAGTACGGCGAGGATTAAGGGCTCCTCCTCGAACCCCTGAAGCAGTGCCTCATCGGTGGGGGGTGGCTGTCCTTCACCTGGTTCGCTCAGGGTCACTCACCTCCCTTACCTTAAGGAGGACAGGTATCTTCAGGGGGTTCATTAGGCCGGCGACGTAGAATTCCCTCCTCCCTAGGATGGCTAGGGACTGTTCCGATATCCAGGCTAGGTTCATGTAGCCTTTCAGCTCGTTGAAGTCTGAGGGTGTTTGGAGCTTGCTGAAGAACCAGGTGTTTATGTTGCCCCTCACCTCCGGGTCAAGGTCAATGATTCTTTGGGTGGCGAGCACCGCGCCTAGACCCCACTTCCTCCCCTCCCTAGCTATCCTCCCGATCGCCTTACCTGCCTCGCCACAGAACCTGCAGGCGTAGTTGTGGGCCTCATCAATAACCACGATCGTGTCCACCGGCTCGCGTGACTCACTTATCCTCCTCCAGAGCTCGTTAATGACTGCGGCCACGACGTACCTCCTCACCACCGTGTCCTCCGTGCTTAGGTCAACAACCACTAACCTCTCCCTGAAAGCCTCATCAACAATGTCCGAGGGAAGTAGGTCACGTTCGCTGAGGGACTTGAAGAACGCGTCACCTAACTTAACGTCTATCGCCACACCCAACCTGATCTTGACGCTCTCGATGTTCCTGCCCCTAAGGAACTCAGCAACCTCACTCACGGCGGACTTGAAGACCGCCTTATCCCAGGCTATGGCGTGCTTAGCCATAGCCTCTAGGAGGGCGGAGTAATTCAGCTTATCGATCCCCTCCAGCATGTCATTGAGGGTAACGTCCTCCTCCCCACCTCCTTGGCTCCGCGGGTTGCTTAACCCGAACCGACTCAAGTCCCCGGTCTTCCCGAACTTACTGCTACTTGGCTTGCCTGCCTTGCCTTCACCGCCCTCAATGCCGAATACTTCATCCCTGACGTCCTTAGGTAGGGTTTTGAAGAGGTAGTATAGGGTTGAGATGAGTAGGTAGGGCTCGTACGTGGTGGGGTTTAAGCCCGTCTTCTCGAGCATCAAGTCAGTTATTAGGGCGACGTCCAGCACCACGCGTGAAGCCTGCACGGTCCTCGCTGAGTAGTACCTCACGTAGTCCATGCCTGTGTGGTCGAACACGATGACGCGGTACCTAGTCTTACTCAGCACCTCATCAAGTAATGCCTTAACGAGCCTGGACTTACCCGTGCCCGTAGCCCCCACCACAGCTAGGTGGTAGGGAAGCCACACAGGGTTTAAGGGGACCTCAACACCGCTGTACTTATGGTGCCCGACGACCAACCCCTCGCCTAGGTCAACACCTAAGTCCTCAGGGGACTCAATGACCTGAACCTTCGACCCGGGGTTAGGCGGGAGCTGAACCTCGTTCAGCGCGCCGTCACTACTCACCACCCCTATCAGCGCGACATAAACGCTTGTATGGGGTAGGGTACCCATGTCAGCTAGCTCGGGGTTGTCGACGTAGCTGGTCCTCCTGAAGGCGTTAAGGAACGGCTCGTACCTCTTAGCCCCTCTAAGCACGCCTAAGTACTTAATCCCCCTCCTCTCGTCATCAACTATGACTAACTGCTCCTCCTTAGCCACGTGCTCATACTTATCCCAAACAATCACCGGCGCGTAAGTCGTGGTGGACCCGCTCCCAACGATACCCACTAACCGCAACCCTCAACCCACACCATAACGCCCTACAACCCTTAAGTAGGTACTCCATAAAGAAACGGTGTCCAGCGAAGGAGTGATGTAATACCTTGAGCGAAATTAAGCCCTCAGCTCTCCCCCTCCTCACCGCTGACGCGGAACTCTGAGAGCTTCCTGACTATGGCCTCGTCATGTATGGCCTTACCAAGTATCTGGCGGAGGGACTCAAGCACTATGTACTCAGCGAAGTGCCTCGTGATGCAGTAGGGACAGGGCTTGAGCTTCTTGGCAGCATTAAGGATCACGTCCCGATCCTTCTCCAGCATCTCAAGCATTAAGTCCCTCACCCTAAGGTAGTACTTACTCACCAAGGGCTTCAGCGCCTCAGCCACGTCATCAGGAACCTCAAATAAGTACACCTTCCTCCTAGCTGAGTAGTACTTGAGGACACCGCCCTTAACCTCCTTCGTCGCCACGAGCTCTATAAGGCCCGCATCCTTCAGTACCTGCAGGTGGTACCTCACAGTATTTATACTCTTGTACAGCCCCCTCTTCTTGAGCTCTTCAACTATCTCGTGCACGCTCATTGGTTGCTTGGTCAGTAAGTCAAGTATGAGGGCCCTCACCTCGTCGGAGAGAGCCTTTGCTTCATCAACCCTGACCATTAAGGGCATTTTCTCAGTATTCATGACTGGTGTCACCCAACCATGAAGTAATGTTGTATTGTCCCTAAAATTTTTTAGTACTGGTACGAAAATTTTAGTTGTGGTGGTTACTAAGTGCACGAATTGAGAGGAGGGGATGAAGACCACAAACACCTTGAGGCACACCATGGACATGGAAAAGGAGACTTAGTTGCCCAGCTAGAGCACCACAGGATGATGCTTAAGGACTACAAGCGCCGCTTAATAGTGACGGCGATCCTCACAGCACCGCTACTACTGATATCCCCGGAAGTTCAGGGGGCATTAAGGTTCACGGTGGAGTTCCCCGGAAGGATATATGCACTTATGGCTCTCTCGACAGTGATCTACGTTTACGGCGGGAAGCCATTCCTCGTGGGGCTTTACCGTGAAGTTAAGGGCAGGTCACCCGGCATGATGACGTTGGTGGGTGTCGCCATATCAGTGGCTTACTTCTACAGTATGGCTGCGACGATCCTGATACCGGGTAGGACATTCTTCTGGGAACTAGCTACGTTAATTGATGTCATGCTCCTCGGGCACTGGGTCGAGATGAAGAGCTTGTTAGGCGCGTCCAACGCTTTAGAGAAGCTTGCTAAGGCCCTTCCCTCTAAGGCTCACCTCCTCGTAGGCGAGGGTGGGTACGTCGACGTCGATGTGGCGAGAATTAAGCCAGGCGACAAGTTACTCGTTAAGCCAGGTGAGAAGGTCCCCGTTGACGGCGTGATAGTTGAGGGTAGGACGAGCTTAGACGAGGCACTCATCACGGGTGAGTCCAAGCCCGTGTATAGGGGGCCTGGGG
>JALVVU010000126.1 GCA_027023255.1 Desulfurococcales archaeon | reverse complement strand
GAAGTCCGGGCCTAAATCAGAAAGTTGAGCCTCAATTATCTCCAAAGGCTACGTCACCTACGATAATTAAAGGAAGTATTCTTCTAATAAGGCTTTGTTGACACGCTAATCAGTAAAAACGAGGTCTACTGAAGCCATAGTTAGAACATACGCAAGAAAATTTTCTCATTAAGAGAGCAGGGATTATGAAGAGAATAATATATTCAATTAACACAGCGGCGAATATGAGAGGGCTGTGAAGTAAGACCATTAAACTAGAACCCCTTCACTTTATAGGGTTAACGAGCCTAAAGGGTTAGGGAACCCCCATGCTACTAGATGAATTATGCCGGGAAATCACCTCGAAAGCTCAGGGTATTGGAGTCGTGAGTGCAGGCGCTGGCGTAAGGTACACTTTCGTAGTCACAGCGTCCTCGGGGAGGAAATTCCTGGGGATGGCTTACACGCCCATCGAGGACCTAACACACGGTGACTCCGAGGCTATGCTAGAAGCTTACGAAGCCCTCAAGGAAGGGCGCGACCCATGCTTACTTGCCGAGAGCCCTTACCCATTAGTTAAGTCCTTACTGGTTGCGTACCTGAATTCATTAACAGCACATGTTTACGAACCACCCCCAAACGCTGAGGGGGTAGACGTACTTGACGTCATGAGGTTCAGCGAGCAGGACGTTGTCGCCGTGGTGGGTTACATAGGCCCCGTGATTAAGGGGTTAGCAGGTAAGGTTAAGGAGATTATCGTCCTTGAAAGGAACCCTAGGAGAAGGGGGCAGGCACTACCCGATGTTTCGGCTCCTCGAGCACTTAAGAGGGCGACCAAAGTCATAGTCACTGGCGCGACGCTAGTGAATGACACCATAGACCTGGTACTAGAGCACAGCACTAACGCCGAGGCAATAGCGCTGGTGGGTGCGACAGCAAGCCTTCATCCAGAACCCCTATTTCGAAGAGGCGTTAGCGTCGTCGCGGGCTTCAGGGTCTCACCAAGCAATATTGAGGAAGTCATTAAGGCCCTCACACTAGGGGGAGGGACTGGGGAGGTATATAGGTACGGCTATAAGTACACGGTCACTCGCCGCTCAAGTACTTGAGTAGCTTCCTAAGCCTCCATGCCTCGAAGATCGTGTAGAGCGCGAACCCTAGTGAGGCTATGATCAACACAGGGTCCGTCACATTAGCTAGGAGTGCGTAGGTAGCTATGAATACAGCGTACCCTATGGCCACGGGAACTAACCTAGGTACTGGGGTGTTAAATACGAAGACGTAGCCAGCGAATAGAGGGTTATCGGGCTTTATTGCCTCGTACTTTCCGTCAGGCAACTGGCGGACCAGGCCAGACGCCCTCAACCTATCTAGGTGGTACTTAACCGTTGACGCTGACTTAAGGCCCACGGCATGCTGTATCTCCCTAACACCCATGGGTGAACCCTTACTAAGCATTATCATGTATATCTTGAAGGCAGTCCCCGTCACAGGCTTACTGGATCCCTTCCTCTTGTTAGTCAAGTACCTTCGCCCACCTCCATTCTATTACTGCCGCGTCATATAAAGCCGTGTTAGGGCTCATCAACCAATGTTGGGTGTCGCTTCATTCTCTCACGCCTTCCTTATCACTAAGTAAGTTACTACACCAGCAATGAGCGCTAAGCCTAGAGCGAGGGTGAGGGCTAATGCTCTGGGAAACGCTATGGGGGGTGGGGAAGTGCTTGTGGTGCTGGCTAGGGTCTCCGAGGATGTACCTGCCCGCACCTCACTAGGGCTGGCTTGGGACGGCTTAGTCGTTGTTGGCGGTACTGTAGGTATTGTTGCGTACGTAGGGGTACTTATGCTAGGGACACGTGGAGTGGTCGTGGCCGCGGTAACCGTGGTGACTGTCAGCGCTGTGGTTATGGTCGTGAGCGTTGCTGTCGTGCTTGGGGACTTCACTGATGAGTAGATGCCCCTCAGCACCTCCTTAAGGCCCTTGCTCGAGAACACTACTGCTACACCCCTCAACTCGCTCAGGTTCCCTGTGCATGCGGCAAGTAGTG
>JALVVU010000125.1 GCA_027023255.1 Desulfurococcales archaeon | reverse complement strand
GAAGTCCGGGCCTAAATCAGAAAGTTGAGCCTCAATTATCTCCAAAGGCTACGTCACCTACGATAATTAAAGGAAGTATTCTTCTAATAAGGCTTTGTTGACACGCTAATCAGTAAAAACGAGGTCTGCTGAAGCCATAGTTAGAACATACGCAAGAAAATTTTCTCATTAAGAGAGTGGGAATCATGAAGAGAATAATATTTTCATCAACTCGACGGATCAATATGTAAGGGTCGTGAAGTAAGACCATTAGGCTAGAACCCCTTCACTTTATAGGGTTAACGAGCCTAAAGGGTTAGGGAACCCCCATGCTACTAGATGAATTATGCCGGGAAATCACCTCGATAGCTCGGGGTATTAGAGTCGTGAGTGCAGGCGCTGGCGTAAGGTACACTTTCGTAGTCACAGCGTCCTCGGGGAGGAAATTCCTGGGGATGGCGTACACGCCCATCGAAGACCTAACACACGGTGACTCCGAGGCTATGCTAGAAGCTTACGAGGCGCTCAGGGAAGGGCGCGACCCATGTTTACTTGCCGAGAGCCCTTACCCATTAGTTAAGTCCTTACTGGTTGCGTACCTGAATTCATCAACGGCACATGTTTACGAACCACCCTCAAACGCTGTGGGGGTAGACGTACTTGACGTCATGAGGTTCAGCGAGCAGGATGTTGTCGCCGTGGTGGGTTACATAGGCCCCGTGATTAAGGGGTTAGCAGGTAGGGTTAAGGAGATTATCGTCCTTGAAAGGAACCCTAGGAGAAGGGGGCAGGCACTACCCGATGTTTCGGCTCCTCGAGCACTTAAGAGGGCGACTAAAGTCATAGTCACTGGCGCGACGCTAGTGAATGACACCATAGACCTGGTACTAGGGCACAGCACTAACGCCGAGGCAATAGCGCTGGTGGGTGCGACAGCAAGCCTTCATCCAGAACCCCTATTTCGAAGAGGCGTTAGCGTCGTCGCGGGCTTCAGGGTCTCACCAAGCAATATTGAGGAAGTCATTAAGGCCCTCACACTAGGGGGAGGGACTGGGGAGGTATATAGGTACGGCTATAAGTACACGGTCACTCGCCGCTCAAGTACTTGAGTAGCTTCCTAAGCCTCCATGCCTCGAAGATCGTGTAGAGCGCGAACCCTAGTGAGGCTATGATCAACACAGGGTCCGTCACATTAGCTAGGAGTGCGTAGGTAGCTATGAATACAGCGTACCCTATGGCCACGGGAACTAACCTAGGTACTGGGGTGTTAAATACGAAGACATAGCCAGCGAATAGAGGGTTATCGGGCTTTATTGCCTCGTACTTTCCGTCAGGCAACTGGCGGACCAGGCCAGATGCCCTCAACCTATCTAGGTGGTACTTAACCGTTGACGCTGACTTAAGGCCCACGGCATGCTGTATCTCCCTAACACCCATGGGTGAACCCTTACTAAGCATTATCATGTATATCTTGAAGGCGGTCCCTGTCACAGGCTTACTGGATCCCTTCCTCTTGTTAGTCAAGTACCTTCGCCCACCTCCATTCTATTACTGCCGCGTCATATAAAGCCGTGTTAGGGCTCATCAACCAATGTTGAGTGTCGCCTCATTCTCTCACGCCTTCCTTATCACTAAGTAAGTTACTACACCAGCAATGAGCGCTAAGCCTAGAGCGAGGGTGAGGGCTAATGCTCTGGGAAACGCTGTTAATGGTGGGGAAGTGCTTATGGTGCTGGCTAGGGTCTCCGAGGATGTACCTGCCCGCACCTCACTAGGGCTGGCTTGGGACGGCTTAGTCGTTGTTGGCGGTACTGTCGGTATTGTTGCGTACGTAGGAGTACTTATGCTAGGGACACGTGGAGTGGTCGTGACCGCGGTAACCGTGGTGACTGTCAGCGCTGTGGTTACGGTCGTGAGCGTCGCTGTCGTGCTTGGGGACTTCACTGATGAGTAGATGCCCCTCAGCACCTCCTTAAGGCCCTTGCTCGAGAACACTACTGCTACACCCCTCAACTCGCTCAGGTTCCCTGTGCATGCGGCAAGTAGTG
>JALVVU010000124.1 GCA_027023255.1 Desulfurococcales archaeon | reverse complement strand
TAGGTAGTGAAGTTTTAAGCTACGATGTCGGGGTCGCTGTTTTCGTTTGGTTCTTAGCTAGTTCCTCAAGCATTCGTTCGAGAGTACTTAACTCCTGGTAGAGCTTCCTGAGCTCCTCCTCTTGCTGTGCTATCCTCTGCTTGAGCTCCTGGATCTTCTGTAGGATCGTCCCTATAGTCGTGTTTCCTCCGGTGATGTTTGTTGGGGTTACGTGCTTCCCGGTTAGGTACGCTATCACGTCATCCATCGTTATGGTGCCGTTGGGTTTGAGGCTCTTTACCTCATTAGTCCTCGTGTCCACCAGGTCTATCGACACTAAGCCCCTCCCGTCCCTCGTTATGACCGTTACTTTCCAGTGGAGCGTGCCGTTAACTATGATGGGCATCGGCTCCTCAACCATGAACTCGGTCCAGTCGTAGGTCGGGTGCGCCTGCTTTATGAGGGAGGCTAGCTTCGAAATACCTATGACGGGGTTGGGTAGCTCGTACATCATTATGTGCGGGTTGGGGTCGCTGGCGTTGACGTAGAATATGTACTTAGCCGAGTAAGTCATTCCCGGTGGCTCGGCGACGAAGACCCAGTAAAGGTGGCCCTTATCGTCAGTCATTAGGTAGGGTTGGGGGTTAGTGCCCACGTCCCTTATCGTGTAAGTGTTGTGGTAGAGAACAACGTTCCAGAACCCCGTGTGATACCTGTAGATCTCGACCCATTCCCTAGCGATGACGTCAGGAACTAAGGGCACGCCACGGAATAACGGGCTTGATGCGGCCTTTTTCAAGCTAATGATCCTTATCGAGCCGTTCGGCGACACCACAGCATAACCTACCGGTATGGGCACGGAGGTCGTTATCCCTACCCTCCACGTGGCTAGGGGTATGAGTATGTACGGCTCACCCTTATAGAGGACCTCGGCGTTGCAGTCCATCAGCACCCTAACCCCTAACCCAGCACGGAGCTTAACCTCCCTCCATAGATTATCAATGAAGAATGGGTTCAGCAGTAACCGATGTAAACCCCAGAACATTCGCTTCTTAATTACGTACACCTTAGGCGGGAAGATGGAGCCGTTGACAAGCACCACACCTAGAGGCTCCCTGCTGATCTGGTTCCAGAAGCCCTCAGGCTCTATGACCCAATTGTATATTATGTGTCCCCCAGCATCGTAGTATACGTAGGTCTCATCTTCGTATATGGTGTGGGTGGCTGTCTGAAGCATCGAGACTGCATACGCGTACGCTGTGTGGAGGGGCACTAACCTGGCGGACGTGGTGTCTATCGGTGCCTTAAGCTTAATGATTCTAATCTGGGATGGGCTGTCGTTAAGCACCGCTATGTGGGCGAAGGCGAAGGCCAAACCCCCGATAACCAGCAGGATAATCCCCAAGGCCAGTAAGGCGGCCTTCCCGCTAGCCGCCCTAGCGAAGCCGCCTATGAGCGCTAGGAGCAGGCCTAGCGTCAGTAGTGCCGCAGCCCCCCTCTCGACCCATGCTAGCGATGCCCACCCCTCAGCGGCCTTACCGATTATTCCTACGAACCCTAGGGACGCGAAAGAGATTATCCACAGCACCACTATTAGTAGGGCTACCGCGCCTTTCCAGCCGATGCCTCTCCTCCCGTAACCCTCGTCCCAGTGTGAGAGTGCTGACCTATCCCTCATAGTACCACGCGCTTCGAAGAAATGTCGGCCGATATATTATAAACCTTCCCCCGCTAACTAAGGTAAGAAGGCTTTGAAGGGCGGAGCCCCCTTTAAGCAGACCCGCTGAAGCATTATAGCTCATCAAACCTGAAGCCCGTGAAGTCAGCGAAGAATTTAAGCGCCCTCACCCAATCACCAGGGACGACCGCGTAGTGGTTCCCTATGGGTTCCCTAATTAGTCTACCTACACTCCTTAACCGTAAGAGTAACTGTGTCCTGCACGCGTTCCCCGTGACTGGCGCGTCATTAAGCACCACACCAGTCCCTGCCCTAAGAGTTAATGACCTCCCATCAAGTCTAGCTAGAGTTACGACCTCCCCCTTCCTAGGGTACGCCTCCA
>JALVVU010000123.1 GCA_027023255.1 Desulfurococcales archaeon | reverse complement strand
CTCCCACGAACCAACGCGTCGTACACCTCACTAGCCCTAATTATTACCGGGATTGCAGTATTAGCTAATTTCTTGGCGTTCTTCCTGCCAAGCCTACCAAGCATCTTACCACCCAGCTCCACGGCGTGAGCGTACGTCATCACTCTGTTGGTGAGCTTAAACGCCTCGGGATCCACGCACCTGAAGACACGGAGTACGTTACCCCTAGGTAACATACCCTTGTTCGGGTCGGTGAAGGTGTGCCTTGGGATTAAGGAAACCCCGTTAACTCTCAGATAGTCTCTCAATCCATCAACAGCGACAGCTTTGAAGCCCATGAGCCGCGCCGCCTTAGCTATTTCCTCGGGGCTGGAGCTATCTCCCATGAAGGCCACGTCAACGAGAGTCAGTACACCCACTAGTTAGCACCTCGAGGAACTGCTTCAGCTGATCCACGGACCTCACACCATTCACTGTTACGGAGACTTTAATCACGTCGTCACCGTCCATTAGCTCAACCTTACCTAAGTAAGCTTCCTGCTTGCTGACCCTGAAGTATAGGTGGGAAGGCCTATGACCAGCGCGGTTGCTTACGGTAGCTACTAGTATGTTCCTGTCCACGCGTTCCATAGAGCAGATTATGAATTTCAGTGTTTTGAAAGCGTTCTTCCCTTTTAGCGTGACTGTAATTATCCCTATCTCGTTGCCGTAATGCCCCTGAGTCACTACTTCATCCATACTTACCCTTTCTCGGAGTTCGGGAGGGATTAGGTTCAAAACAGCCTTTCTGACCTTAGCAGGGTTTTCTGTGGAGTGGTAGAAAACGCTTAACGATAACCTACTTACCCTGACATTAGGTGATGCCTTCATCCCTGGTCTATCCTTACTTCTCAATACCTAACTCCTTCGCTAGGTCCTCAGGAACTATTAACCTGGCACCTCTTGACGCCTCGTGCCTCTTCTTCAGCTTCCTCTCCTTAGCCTTCTTCTTCCACTTCCACTTGTGGGTTCCTCTTAGCCCTCTGCTCTTCAGTAAGCCTCTCATCCTCCTGCCGGCGGCTGTCTTTCCTCGGAAGACGCGTCCTTTCTGCGATGGCTGAGTGATCCAGTTGATGTCCTTGTCTGCCTTTATCACTGGGTGGGCTGGGTCAACTAGTATTACTTCGTAGTACTTGTAGAGACCGTCCTCCCCTACGTAGTATGAGCCCAGCACCTCGAGGTTGGGGTACTTCCTAGCAGCTCTCTCCTCAGCTATTAGCTGTATTGACTTAGCGGGAGCAAAGCCGTAAACACCCATGCGCTTCGGCCTTCTGCCTGAGCGCGGTCTCTGCTTCCTCATACCGCCCTTCCTTACGCGGACCCTAACGACCACGAATCCCTGCTTTGCCTTGTAGCCTATTGCCCTAGCCCTGTCGAGCCTCGTGGGGTGCTCGAGGCGAACTATCGCGGGTTGCCTCCTCCACTTTATGAACCTAGCTCTCATTATCTGGAGCATTTCGCCCTCGTAGGGCCTCTTCCAGAGCTCCGCAATGTAGTGGTACGCGGACTTCGCCATGATTGACACCTTCCTAGCCTGCTACACTCTTTAAGTATGGAGGTTATAAGTTATTTCCTTCCCCAACACGTTAACACAACCACTATTTAAGTAGCGACCACAATGAGGTAATGGGTTCACGAGGTGCCGCCGTCACCGCCGTTAGTTGGTGTCGTGGGTAAAACGAACGTAGGTAAGTCAACGTTCTTCGAAGCGGCAACGATGGTTCCCGCCAGGATAGAGAATAGACCCTTCGTAACGATAGAGCCGAACATAGGTGTAGGGTACGTTAGGGGGAGATGCGCTCAAGTTGACCTAGGTCTCCCCGGCTGCAATCCTCGTAACTCACTATGTGTGAGAGGCGAGAGGTTCATCCCGGTTAAGTTGATGGATGTTGCTGGCCTTGTCAGGGACGCGCATAAGGGTAGGGGACTTGGGAATAAATTCATGGACGACCTAAGACAGGCTGACGTACTGCTACACGTAGTCGACATGGCTGGGTCGACCGATGAGGAGGGTAATCCCGTGAGGCCGGGTACTCACGACCCGTTAGAAG
>JALVVU010000122.1 GCA_027023255.1 Desulfurococcales archaeon | reverse complement strand
AAGCCCACATGAACGACCCCGAAGCGCCGAGGCCTCTGCTCAAGAAAGCAACAACGCTCATCGCAACCTACGGCGGGGAATACGTTGAGGTAGGGCCCAGAGCCAGGATGAGTAAGTTCCGCGGGTTCAACGGCGCATCGCTAGCGGACGTACAGCTAGCCAGGCTAGCAGAGATCCCGGAAGCCTTAGAGAGGATCCTAAACTTACTCAGCGAGGTGAACATAAGGGCCCCTACCCGCGTAGAGGCAGTGATTTACAGGCAGGGTGAGGGCGTCGGCGTATACGAAGCGCCCCGAGGAACCCTCATACATAGGGTTAAGCTCGGTAGGGACGGGAGGGTGGAGAGCTACTCGATAATAGTCCCCACGGAATTCCTCATACCGGTGATAGAGGAGGCAGCCGTGGGGATCCCGGAGGAAGCCGCGGACGCCGTCCCTAGGGTGTTTGACCCATGCGTCCCGTGCACAACACACGTGATTAGGTTGGAGGTGAAGTGAGGTGGCTGAAAAGAAAATTAAGGTGCTCCATATAGACGTGGGCGGGTGCGAAGGCTGCGCCAGCTTAGTGCTGAGGACCTTACCTCTACTACGTGATCGCTTCGAAATACACAGCAAGTACGTAGAGGACGAAGTGAGCCTAAGGGACCACTACGACATAGCGCTGGTAACGGGCTCGATATGCTTGAACGACGAGGAGGAAGTCAGCAAGTTAAGGGAGATCAGGAACGCGGCCAACATAGTGGCGGCGCTGGGCTCATGCGCCGCTGTGGGAGGGGTGACTTTATTCGCTCGCGGCGGGCAGGAGCCGAAGCCGGAGCACAGGGTGTGGCAACCGATTAGCACAGTCATTGAGGTGGACTACGTTATGCCGGGATGCCCGCCAGCGCCAGCAGCGGTGAAGACGTTACTAGAAAACATAGTTAGTGGTAAAGGGTACTTCTTGAACCTCTTTGCCTCCGCCGCAAAGATGCGTAAGTTCAGCGGGTACGACTTAATGGATGACGTCGTACTAACAGGCCTGTGCGTGGGTTGCGGTGCATGCGTCCTTTCCTGCCCTACCAATGCCCTCCAAATGATTGACAGGCATCCCGACCTCATACCCGAGAAGTGCATTAGGTGCGGGACCTGCTATGTGCGTTGCCCTAGGGCTTCCCAACTCATGATCAAGAGGTTTCTAGTTAAGCCGAAGGTTCTCGGGGGTGGGGGACGTGCATAGTACTAACTTATGTACCTTCCCTCCAAGTAGGGGAATGGGCGTGAACCGGAGGTGATTGCGGGTGTGCGCTGAAATGGAGTACGTGGTCGTCCCGAAGGACCCGCTAGGCGACTTCATTAGGGTCTACCTAGCGTGGGCTAAGGACGAGGAAATAAGGAAGAGAAGGGCTGGTAGTGGCGGTGCAGTCACGGCGTTCCTAATATATCTGCTTGAGGAGGGCGAGGTTGACGCGGTACTCGTTGCCAGGAAGGCCGAGGGCTTGAAGGGTGTAGTGCAGCTCGCCAGAAGTAAGGAGGAAGTACTTAAGGCTGCCGGTGATAAGTGGAACGTCGTTCCCTACACCAAGGAGCTAGGTGAGGCGCTGAGAAGTGCGGACGTCGGGAAGGTAGCGATTGTGGGGCTACCCTGCCAAGCTCAGTTCTTGGCTCAGATGAGGCTAATGCCTCTAATGGAGAGCGACTTCAGCGAGAAGATAAGGGTCGTGATAAGCCTGTTCTGCTTCGGAACCTTCGCAACCGACGCCTTCATATCATTCCTGGAGCGCGAGCACAGCCTCAGGCCCGAGCACGTTGCCTCAATACTCCTTAAAGGGGAGAATATAATTGTAATGTCAATCGACGGGAGACGAATAACCATACCGATTAAGGAAGCGCTAAGGTACATACAGCATGGGTGCCTAGTCTGCCCTGACTACACAGGAATATTCGCGGACCTATCGGCAGGCATAAGCGAGTCGCACCTAGGTAAGACGGTACTAATGGTGAGGAACGAGGAAACGTTAAAGCTACTTAAAGACGCTGAAACCAAGGGTTACCTTAACCTAGAACCGGCTCCCCCGGAGGTCTTCGAGGAGCTAGAGATGAAGGCCGAAGCAAAGAAGAACCGAG
>JALVVU010000121.1 GCA_027023255.1 Desulfurococcales archaeon | reverse complement strand
AGATGTGGGGGTTCAGGAGATCGTTGCCGCGTACGTTGAGGGCATAACCCGGGTTAGGGTGAGGGGTGACGAGCAAGGCATATCGAGGTTAATCATGGAGCTGAACAGAAGGATAACAGGGTTCCTCCTAGTGAGCAGGGGTAAGGAACTATACGACATAGTGGTCAGTGAGTTCCCGGTGGACCCGCAGCACCTTCTCTCCAGGGCGATAAGGATCGTGGAGGAGTACATGCACGCACTAACTAAGAAGAACGGTAATGACCCTGAAGCCTTCCAGACGGAGTTCACTAAAGTATACAACGCGACGATGAGGTTGGTTAGGGGCAGGATAGCGATGGCGTCACCCGAGGAAACCCCACCGCTCCTCGACATACTATCAATGATGGAGAAGATGAAGGAACTCATGACCCTCCTATCCATAGACGGGAACAACATGCCGGCAGTCGCCCTAGAGGACCTAAGCGAGCTATTCCGCGCCGCCACCCGCGCGGTGACGGAGAACAACGTGAAGAAAGCACTCAAGGTAATTCAGTTCTGCCGCGCGCCCGAACGCCGAGCCCACGCAACCCACATGTGCAACGTCATCATAGGGTTGGCCGAGATAGCCATAAGGAGGTGTGTCAGGGACAGGGCGTGCAGGTGCAAACACTTCTTCCCGAAAGTGAGTTGATCGGCGGTTTAACACTCAATCACCTACTGGGTTAGGGACCCCCTCCTTAAGAGTGCGGCGAGCACAGCACCGACCACGATGGAAGCCACCAGGGAACCGACCCCCACGGGGAGCACGTAAAGCTCATCCACGTTAGGGTACGTCAGCGCCATCAAACCAGCCAACGCGTTAATGGTTCCATGCATAACGGCTGCAGGCAGTACTGACCCGCTCCTCCTCCTGAGCAGGAGGAGTATTAGTGTCCATGACGTCGTCACCGCGCAGTACATGGCTAAGCCCACCGCATCCCTATGATGCGGCATGCTGTACCCGAGGAACAGTATTAGGGGCGCGTGCCACAACCCCCACGCAACACCTATGACCGCGGTCGAGGTCAACAACCCATACCTAGGGTAGAGCACCTTATACATGAGGCCCCTCCACCCGATCTCCTCACCTAACGCGACGGCAGCATTGACCGTCAGTCCGGCTAAAGCGGTGTTCACTAACTGAAGGAGCAGGAACGCCTCAGGCCCAGCCTTAAGTATTAAGTCCTTCAACTGTTGCGGGACTTGAGGGTTGCCTAATAAGCTCACCACGGGGTTAGTGGGGGCGTAACCCATGACGTAGCAAACACCTATGCCAAGCAAGAAAATAACGTAGGGCATTGCTAAACCCAGAGGTATGTACGCCAACTTACCTAACCTAACGCCTAAGGACTTAAGCCCCTCCTTAAGCGGGGCACCGCACGCGAGTAAGGCAATAACCGCACCTAGCGTGGGTACCCACATCCTAATGATTGCTTCAATCCCGAAGAACTTTAGCGGAATGACCCCAACTATTAAGGGTGTGTCGAGAAGGTACGCAACCCCGAAAGCAATGACGAGGTATACTGCGAGAGCCTTAAGCGGGAGTTCGTGAGGAGATCTCTCCACGATCATTCCCTCACAAATACCTCGGAGTTCGAGGTATTTAAGGATTACCTCAAGACTCACGCAGTATATGTGAAGTACGTGAATACATATTACCCCGCAAGCAAAGTTAAACCCGCGTTTAAGCGCGGTCGTGTTAATCATGAGGCTGCATGTCCTAGTTCAGGGAATGGATGAATCACGCCGTATCTTCAACTCCTGCGAGAACCTGGACTTTGGGCTCCTAGAACTCGACGACGTAATCGACTTAATTAAGTCAATCCCACCGCCTCCCCCAGGCTATGAGGAATGGGACTGCGGCGTGACCATAACCATAGAGTCGGAGGACGGCAAGGCCTACGTCATGGTCACAATGAACGGCATGGACGACTACACGGTGCTGAAGTACGATGAAGGCACGGGCGAGGAGGTGCTCGTGGGTTCCTCAGCAACGTTCAACGAGGTTGTTGAGGCCCTCAAAGCATTCTACTCCACACCAACAGGGAGGGCCCTAGCACCAGGGCGGGTTAAGGTGGAGGAGTACGGGATGAATTACCGTGCGGAGGTGAAGGTAATCATTGGGTACGATGAGCACGGTGAGCCAATAACAGGGTGGGATGAGGGGAACCTGAACGTAACGAATCGCTCAGTAGCGGGGATACCCTTAAACGCCGTTAAAGCAATAAAGCTCCTTGAACCCTCACCAGAGAGACCCTACCCGCAACTCGTGATCGAGTATGAGGAGGGAGGACGCTTATGGGCAATAACGTTCAGGTTTAAGGACCTAAGCACGTATCAGAGACTACTAACTGACTTACCTAGGTTCGTGCCGCAGGGCCTTATCAGCAGGGAGTGGTAGCGCAACACCCTAAGCTGAAAACCTACTTTTTCTTGAGGCTCTCCTCAAGCAGGTTCCTGATGGCCTTAAGCTCGGCGAGGATCTCTTCCTCGATAACCCTCCTTTCCTTGCTCGACAGTATCCCTACCCTAGCCCTAAGTTCCGACGCTATCCTCTCGGCCTCCTCAACGCTTAACTGGAAGAACGTGAGTTCAGGCTTCATCGTCCCGGTGGCTGGCGTGAACACATCCACGCACGCCAAGCCCCACGACCTCTGGAGAGGTCCGTGCCTCAACCTCACCTCGGAAACCAGGTTGTAGGGCACGCGCTTCTCCTTAACCCACCAGACCCCGAACCTAGCGTACGCGTGGTCCTTCTCAAGTTTAAACACTACGCTCCTGTAAAACTCAGGTACCCAGTAAGCGAGGAAAGCGGCAGGGATCGCCACCAGTAATACCAGCGATGCTATGGATGCCCACGCGTTGACGAGCGCAATCAACACGCAGCACGCGGCCGTCGGGATGAAGTACCATAGGCTATACGCCCAGTAGACCTTCGTGAGCTTAGGTGAGGGCTTGAACTCCACCGGCCCACGCCTTATATCGACCGACATATTCCATCAAGTACAGCTTCACCGCGCAACTTAAAAGCTTTAGTACGTGTCACCCACACGCATCAAACCGATAAGTAAGGCGAGTAATCATCACTACTCACCCGACACTACGGCGGTGAGGGCCCTCCTCACCTCCCTACCTAGGATGGAAAGCAGGTCCTTCAACCTACCAGCCCTCAACTCCCTAAGAAGGAAGGACAGCCTGAAGTAGAACCTCCTGTACGCGTACATGAGCATCCTCCCGAGCTCCCTAGCGGTGAAGTGGAAGCCCCTCATCACGGGCTTGATGGTCGTGTAGTGCTCCCAATTACGGTCAACTATCAAGTTATTCCTCACAGCGAAGTCGTAGATAGGGGTTCCCGGGTAGGGCGTTAGTACAGTGAACTGCGCGTAGTTCGGGTCAAGCCTCACAGCCAGCTCCACGGTCCTCCTCATGTCGTCCAGCGTCTCCCAAGGGAAGCCAAGGATGAAGCTCCCGGTAGCGAATCCCTTAACCTCCTTAACCCACCTGAACACCTTAACAGCTTGGTCAACGGTTATCCCCTTCCCTATGCGGTCAAGCGTCTCCTGCGACGCGGACTCAACCCCAAAGTAAAGCACCGTAAAGCCGTTCTCGTAAAGGTACCTCAGGTAGTCACGATCCACGTGATCCACTCGAGACCCCCCAGCAAATGTTAGGTCGAGACCCCTCTCCCTAACCTCCTTAATCAGGTCGTACACGAACCTCCTATTCACGGTTAACTCGTCATCCGTGAACACCACGGACTTAACCCCGTACTTATCGACTAGGTACTCTATCTCATCAGCAACATTCCTAGCCGACCTAAACCTGATCCTCCTCCCCCAGAAGTACGACGTCGAGCAGTAAGCACAGCCGTAAGGACATCCCCTACTCGCCATCACGTGCGCGACCCTTAAGGGCTTACCGAACACCGTGTACCTATCCATAGGTAGGAGGTGCCTGGCCGGCCACGGGAGCTCATCCAAGTTACTTATGTAGGGCCTCCGCTCCGTAACCACTACCTCCCCATCACCGTCCCTGAACGCTATCCCCCTAACATGTCTGAGGGCTTCGTAGTTCAGCCCCTCACGCTCGAGCACGTTAATCAGCTCGAGGGTAGTGTACTCGCCCTCAAACCTAACGACAACGTCAGCACCGTTGCTTAACGCCTCCTCATACATGAACGTTGGGTGCGAGCCCCCAACAATGACGGGTACGTCCGGTACCTCCTCCTTAAGGCGAGCTATCGCCTCATACGCCCTAGGTGCTGTGGGGGTCTGCACGGAGATCCCCACGACGTCAGGCTTCCACGACTTAACCTCCCTAATGAATTCCTTCATAGTTACCTTGAGGGTCGGCGTATCTATTATCTTAACCTTGTGCCCGGCCTTCTCAAGAACCGCGGCTATCCACGCCAGACCCAGCGGAGGTGCGTTAAAGCCAACTACTCTGTAGATCTCCAGGTCATGGATGTCGGGAGGCATCGACAGCAGTACCCGCACATCCTCCCCCGATATTGAGGGACACCAAACAGTATAAGAGGGTCAGCACATCAATTAAGCCTAAAGTGCCATGGAACTGGTCCATAATTTCGTGTCAACATACTTCGAGAGAGAGGACGGAAAGCATTGAGCTGAATTAATCACCTCGGCTTCTTACCCCTGATCCTAGCCACGAAGGTTCTTAAGGCAGGTGACAGTAGCATTAATTCAGAGGGTGACCTCGGCACCACGGGTATTACGTCGGCTAACAAGTTACCGTAATCCCTCAATACCCTAAACATGCATATTAGGCCAGACATTCCCCCAGCTAAGTCACCCTTACTAACGCTCTCCACAGCCCTCACTATGGTCTCATAACATGTGGGTCTAGCCATGAACAACTTCCTCAACACGTAAACCACGTTAAGCCTTAAGGCCTCACCACCTAACCCACCCTCCAAGTACAGGTAAAGGGAGTTCTCGTTAGTGTACTCAACGCACTCAAGACTCATGCAGTCAAACACGTCAGGAAAGAAGTCACCCTCCCTCACGACGTACGCCGCACCCCTCCTAACGCTGGGAACTAGGTGGAACCACGCGTCCCTCAACCTATAGACATTAAGTGAGTACCCCGTGAGGGACCTAGCCACCCTCCAGAACCTCTTAACCCTAAACTCACTGAAACCCAAGGAGTTCCTCAGGAACGTAGAAGTCACTGCCGGGGGATCCCTACACCTAGCGCCATACTTAACGCACCCCCTAACCTGACTGTCAACACCCCTAAGCAAAGCATTAACAAACTCCAGCACAGCAGCCTCCCTGAGGCGGGCACACATTAACGCGTTACCCAATAACTTAAGGTAACGAGCAAATATGAAGGTAGGGGCCAACAATCGCTACCAGCTTAATATCTCCTGAAGGACCCTAGGAGGGTCTCAACACGGCGTCCCTTAACGAGGGGATAATGCCGAACCACGATCTCTCACCCTAAACCATCGTAAATCCCAGGAGGGTAAGACCCATTTTAACGCAACATCACGGAATAACTACGGATCACCCCATGTAAGGATCAATAATACCTCCCTAGAGACGCGCGCAAACTTACTTCAGTATTGTGAGGGTAACGCATCAGTAGTAACGTAGGTAAACAAACCAGTACATCAACTAATACATGAAGCAGGTGCTAACAACGTCCATACCCTTCGGAACCCTAACAAGGGGTTACGACCCCCAGTAGACCTAGACCAAATACCGGGAACAGCCCCGAAAAATAATTAAGCAAAACAAGCCTGAATAAGCAGTTTCTCGATAAAAAATATTAACTAAGTTAACTTTGGTGACATCGGGTATGTGCCGAAAATTATTGTTAGAGTATTAAGTAAGAATGTTATCGGATGTCTCCATTTTCTTGATTTCAATAGCTTAATTACTTTCTTCTTTTAATCTTGTCTTCTCCTTGGTTCCTCATTGCTAGCATTACTTATTACGTTCCTTGCCTTCTTAGGGTGGCTCATTGGTTATTAGTATTATTGTTTAAGGTGCATTAGGTTGTGTCACTGGTGATGTACTTGTTTGTGTTTCAGGTTAGGTACCTTGATATGGTGTTGTAGCGCCTGTTTTGCTTTGGTCTCATGCGGCTTCTTCAGGGTTTCCTTGGCGGTTCTCACGTAAGTTCTTAGGGGATTACAGCACTACGCGTTCGCGTCTCCTTTCTTAACCTTTCAGGGATTTACGCCTGTCTATAACCTTGTGAGGCTTACTTTCATGCGAGATGGGTCGTGTTGAGGCGTAGTAACCCGTACTTGGTTGAGGAGTTGAGGTCCTTCGACCTCCGTGGCAGGGGCGTGCATGACTTGCTAGTAGATATGGCTGACACGGCGTTCCAGGGTAGGGCGCTTGGCGAGGCGTACGGCGTTCTGCTCGACATGTTAGGTGAGGAAGGGAACCTCATATTCATGGGGCTGGCTGGATCGCTCGCCACTGCCGGGATGTGGAAGGTAGTCAAGTGGTTCGTTGAGGAGCGTTTCGTCGACGTGCTCGTATCGACGGGCTCGAACATCAGTGAGGACATACTGGAGGCGATGGGGTTTAAGTACTACAAGGGCAGCCCTAACGTGAGCGATGAGGAACTCCTGAAGCATAAGGTCGACAGGTTCTATGACGTCTTCGCGGACGAGCTGGAGTACAGGGAGATGGAGGGTCTGATCAAGGAATTCATTAAGTCCCTGCCTAAAGGGAGGGCTTACTCAACGGCGGAGTTCCTGCACCTCTTCGGTAAGCACCTCGACGAGCTGGGCATCGACTGCATAGTGTCGGCAGCGTACAGGGCGGGCGTACCGGTATTCTCACCAGCACTCGTTGATAGTGGGTACGGGATAGCGGCGATCTTAGCGCTGAGTGAGGGTCATCACGTAGTCCTGGACATGGTTAAGGACTTCAACCAGATTATTCAGGTCGCTTCAGGGCCTAGGAACCTATCGGCGATATACGTCGGCGGGGGAGTGCCGAAGGATTACGTCAACCTAGTGACCGTAGCCCAAACACTGCTTGCTGAGGCGAGGGAGATTAAGGACTACTACAAGCCCCTAAAGTACGTCATCCAGATAACGACGGACGCCCCGCAGTGGGGCGGGCTAAGCGGCGCCACCCTCGAGGAAGCGGTGAGCTGGGGTAAGGTGCACCCGAGGGCATCGAAGCGCGTGGTTTACTGTGACGCCACCATAGCGCTACCCATCATCGCTCAAGCCCTCTACGAGCGCGGCGTCAAGCGGGTTGACCCGCCCGACCTAACGTGGGTTTTCGAGGAGGTGGCGTGAGGCATGGGTAACCTAAGGAAAGGGGTCGTTGGGAAACACTACTACGCGAACCTCTACGAAATAGACGTGAGTAGGGGGAGGGACGAGGAAGGGTTAAGGAAGGTGGTGGCTGAGGCTGCGGAGCTCTCTAATATGAGGTTAGTGGACCTCAAGAGCTGGTCCTTCGGAGGGGATAAGGGCGGTGTCTCAGTCATAGCGTTGGTTGTGGAGTCCCACATAGCCGTGCACACGTGGGTTGAATACGCCTACGCCACCGTCGACGTCTACACGTGCGGCGAGCAGAGCGACCCCCTACCAGGCATTAAGCACATAGTGGCCTACCTCAAACCTAAGGACTACAGGGTGTGGTATGCGGACAGGGGACAGGATACGAGGTTAACGCAGCCGAAGGAGGTTAAGCTCCGGTAAGCCCCGGTCGCCACGAGGTGGGGCACGCTTCACTAGGGAGGACGCGTTGGTTTTCACTCAGTTATAAGGGAGAATACCTTGACGCCCTTACTAGTTAACGCGTCGCTAACATCCTTACCAGCAACTACGGCCGCCGCAAGAACAACGTCGACCCTAGCCGACTTAAGCATCGCCAGCATAGCCTCCACCTTATCCGCACTGCCGAACACGACGTCAACCAGCACAGCCCTCCCCTTATCCTTAAGGCAGTGCTTAGGTACGCCAACAACTATCGTCTTACCGCGCTCGTTGAAGTACGTAGTGTAGTACCCCTTCCTAGCTGGCGGGCCTTCCCGAAGGGCAGGGCACATTTCGCAGTGTAGCTCCATTGCTAAGGCTGTGGCGAGCATTAACGCGTACTCGGACATGGGCACGACCACACCCACCCTCACGTCATGGAGCACGTTGCTAACCATTAGGGTGAAGAGGGACAGGAAGCCAGGCTTCCTCACTAGGTCGTACGGATCCTCGCGCGCAGCGTTAACGGCCTCCTCCACGAGCTTGTCGAGGAGCCTAAGCTTCTCTATGCGCTCAGCTATCTTCACGCTGGTTTTCTCCTCGGGCATGCACTTCAGGCTAACGTACTTCCATAGCGTCTGGTAGGGGATCCCTAAGAGGGCTTGAAGGTCCCTCAAACTGTATCGGTAATTCAGGAGGGTGAGTAACTTAATCACGCTAGCCTTCTTAACACCCCTAACCTTACTCAACTAACCATCAACCCCCTAACTAAAGCTACGGGGGGTTAGCGCCCCCACACAACACGTGGTTGGAGGAAGTATTTAAGGATCTCTCAACAAGGAAGTCAACCACATGATACTACGTGAGCCAGACACGACGGGCATCAAGGTAAGTTGATGAGAGCTTACACTAGCTTAATGCCCGGCACTCCACTTAGTAATCGGCGCCGCCAAGGCGCCGGTGAGGAGCCATGGCCAAGAAAGCCAAGAAGAAAGGCAAGAAGCAGGAGCCTGAGGAAGCCCCGCCCGAGTAACGATGATGAAGCAAGGCACCAAACGAAATCACCGGAATAAACACGTGTTTTTCCCTCCCCTCACCCTCACACCCCGCGTTCAATGAGGGTGAGGACGCGTCGCAACCGACTGTTGATTAGGGAGGTAGAAGTGAATGGTGAGCCGAGAAAACCATGCATACGTGTCAAGACCTAGGGATATAGGTCTACACGTATACTGACTTTCTCGACCCACGATAATGTAGTGCGTTACTAAGGTAATAAGGTAGTATGTATCAAGGCTACGTAACTAAGGTATTGCTCCACATCCCTCAACGTTCTGCGGGGAGTGATTAGATGGCTCGTTACCGTGTCTTCGACTTCATCACCGACTCTATCTCCTCCTCGAAGATCTCGGCCACCCTACCCCAGCTACACCTCCTAGCGTATTCCAGGCCCTTCTCAGCCTTCGCTAACGCGTCCTCAGGATTCCTGTACACGTGGAGGATGAGTCTAGCGAGCTCGCGCGCGTCCCCCCTAGGGTAGATGAAGGCCCTCTCCTCGGACGCCACCCCAGTCTCCTTAAACACGTCTGAAGCGATGACGGGCTTACCGTAAGCCATACACTCAACCACGGTTAAGCCGTAACCCTCCTCACCG
>JALVVU010000120.1 GCA_027023255.1 Desulfurococcales archaeon | reverse complement strand
GTAATTGCTGAGGAGTTGGGCTTCAGCAGCGCGCAGTACAGTAACGCCGAGATAGGGAAGTTCCTGAGGTCAGTGCTTGTAAGCATACTGGGTAATGGCGCTTCCGGAGCCTTCGTGTGGTGCTTCAGCGACTTCAACCTTGAGGGTGAACCTCCCTACCTGTGGAAACCTTTCGAGCTGAGGTTCGGTGTGGTCGATAGTGAGGGGGAGCTCAAGCCGCAGGCCAGGGTCTTGAAGGAATTCTCTAGGTTGCTTGAGGAGCTCGAGAGCAGGGGGATATACCCTGACTTCACCCCGCTTAAGGACCCCGTAGCCTTACTGTACCCCGCCTTCACGTACGCGGAGGGCTTAGAGTTCATAGACTACGACCCTAAGCTGATTAAGTCATCCCTCCTCGAGACGTACGCCGCCCTGAAAACCATGGGCGTGAACCCCCTCGTGCTCCCTGAGGACTCCCTAACGAGGTTCTCGAAGCGGCTAAGGCTAGTGATGATCCCGTCAATCCCAACACTACTCTCAACCACGTGGAGGCACTTAACGCGTTTCGTGAATGATGGAGGGAGCCTCTACTACAGCTATTTAAGACACGCGAACCACCCGCACGACTCCCCAACACACCTCTGGGAGGAACTCTTCAGCGTGACCCCCAACCTACCTGCTGGCAGTCCAGGCACGCACCTGCCGGATGAGGTGGTAGTCAGGGTGGGTGATGACCGCGAACTAATTAAGGTTCCGAGAGGGGACCCTGCGTTGCTAGGTAACCTCTTCAAGCCGATCGAAGCCCAAGTAGTGGGTGAGGGTAAGGGCGGGGATCCGCAGTTATTCCTTGCTATGTTAGGCGATGGTAACTCCCTACTCATGTCCTTCCCCATCGAGGCGCTGGCCTACGATAACTTAAGGCCGGATGAGGGCAGAGCCGAGCTCCGAAAGCTGTATGCGTTCGCGTTGAGGGTAGCGGGCCTTGAACCAGTAACGAGGGTGAGGCCGGAGCATGAAGGGTTAGAGGTGATTCAGTGGTTAGGTGAGGGTAGTGAGGCAGTGTTATTCGTGATAAACCACTCGCTGGAGCCGGCACACGCAACCGTCTCGGTGAGGGGTAAGGACGTGGTGAGGGCCGAGATCCTCGGAGCTTTCGGGGCTAGCGCCCGCCTCGACGACAGCGGTATTAAGGCGGTAATGGAGGGGAAGTCCGCCTTAGTCGCCCTAATTGAGGTGGCGTAGTCAACGCAGAACACGTTTTTACCCTCGCGACTCAAAGGTTTTCCTGTGGTGGGTGATGTTTGACCTCATCATTAAGGGCGGGTTAATACTCGACGGTTCCGGAGCGCCGCCCTTAAGGGCGGACGTGGGTGTTGTTGGGGACACCATACGTAAGGTTGGTGACTTGAGCGGCGAGCGGGCGGAACTCGTTATTGACGCTGAAGGCCTCATCGTAGCGCCGGGCTTCATCGATCCGCATAACCACAGCGACTTAAGTATATTCACTGACCCTGCAGCCAAGAACTACGTCGCTCAAGGCGTGACGACGTTAGTTGTGGGGAACTGTGGATCCTCCCCCGCACCAGTAACCGACGTGAATAGGGAGGCAATTCACGAGCTGCTGTGGGGCGAGGCCTCCAAGTCAGTCCCGATTAAGTGGTCGTCCTTCAGCGAGTACCTCACGGAACTCGAGGGACTAAGGAAGTCAGTCAACGTCGCTGCTTTGGTGGGGCACGGAACCGTCAGGGCGGCGGTGATGGGTTGTGAGGCCAGGGAAGCAACGGACCGTGAGGTGCGGGAGATGGAAGCCTTCGTTGCTGAGGCTATGGAGGCTGGCGCGGCCGGGATGTCCCTAGGCTTAATGTACGTCCCGGGAATGTATGCTGGCAAGGAGGAACTAGTTAGGCTCGCTAAGGTCGTGGGCAGGTACGGCGGTGTCCTAGCCACCCACATGAGGAACGAGGGCGCGGGCCTCATAGAGTCAGTGATTGAGGTGATCAGCATAGCTAGGGAGGCGAGGGTGGCGCTAGAGATATCACACCTGAAGGCGGCTGGGAGGAGTAACTGGGGCTTAGCTAGGAAAGCGCTAACCCTAATAGAGTACTACGTCTGGAGGGGCATGGACGTAAGCGCCGACGCGTACCCCTACGA
>JALVVU010000119.1:8946-9400 GCA_027023255.1 Desulfurococcales archaeon | reverse complement strand
AAGGCCTTTCTATTCCCTTATATGGGATCAGAGCTTTGTTAGTGTCTGATATGTCAATAGCTATTTCTGCTTTCTATTCCCTTATATGGGATCATCCATGCTACGATGTTGTACGTGCCCGCAGGTATTAGCGTGGACTTTCTATTCCCTTATATGGGATCCGACTCCTTCCGCAATGCAGTCTTCAAAATCGCAGAGTCCGTACTTTCTATTCCCTTATATGGGATCCTCCACAAGTAAGTAAAAGTAAGGTGGTAGAAGGTCTAGACTTTCTATTCCCTTATATGGGATCTAGAGACGGGCGTTTATCCACCGTTACCACCCTTCCGCAACGACCTTTCTATTCCCTTATATGGGATCTGATTGGTGCGCCGATAACGATGTGGTCGCGGTAACCCAAACGCTTTCTATTCCCTTATATGGGATCTGTGGGTGGTTCCTCCTTGTTTCCTTT
>JALVVU010000119.1:0-8936 GCA_027023255.1 Desulfurococcales archaeon | reverse complement strand
TAGCTTTCTATTCCCTTATATGGGATCGGAGTAGGGATGCGGTGGCGGAGGCACGGTCTCTTGCGGTCTTTCTATTCCCTTATATGGGATCCGGAAGCGACACGTTAATTGACACCTCCTCTATCTTACCAACTTTCTATTCCCTTATATGGGATCTGTGGGTGGTTCCTCCTTGTTTCCTTTAATATTGTTTTGTCTCTTGTTTATATTTGTTGTGTTTTATTCCTTTCTTGTGTCTTGATTCATTGGTTTCTTGTCAGTGGTAATCGTAACGTTCATGATTCTGTTTGGAGGTGATGGTGTCTTGTTACGTTGGTTTGTGTGTGGGGTCCGTTTAAAAACTTAACGCTTTGATCAATCTATGATGATAGATGGTTCATCGTAAGGTGGTGATTGCTTGTGTGGTGTTTTGTTTGGTTTTGTTTTGTCTTTTGTGGTTTTCTTTTCTTTGATTTCTTGATGTGTTTTTACTTGTTATGTTGGTTTTGTTGTGGTTTTGTTTTTTCTTTTTGGTGGTTTGTTTTCTCGTGGTGTTTTTGTTGGTTTTTCTTTTCGTGTTCTTATATTAGAAAGGTTTTTGTTGTTCTGTGTCGTTATTGTTTATCGGTGTTTGCTCTTGGTTGGGGGTGAGTTGATTTCTGAGCGGTTGGTTAGGGATTTTGGGTTGGTTGTTGAGTTTTTGAGGATGGCTTCGACTGTTAAGGACTATGTTCATGATGAGTTGTTGCGTTGTGATGATGTTGACTGCGTTGCTGAGGCGCTGTATAGGGTTGGGCGCAGGTACTTTAGTGACACTGGTTTGAAGGCTCTGTATAGGAGGGTTGCGGGGCTTTATGAGGGTAGCTTGGGCGCCGTGTTTCATGGGTGTGCTGGTGAGGCTGAGAGGGATCCTGAGGCCTTAGCTGAGGAGGTTTGGGCGCAGCACTACGGTAGGTTGGCTAAGAGCTACGCTGATAGGGTTGCGGATCTTATTAAGTGGCTTGAGTCGATCGTTAGGGAGGGTAAGGGTGAGGAGTTTAAGAAGGTGTTGACAATCCTAGCGACCATTAGCTTCGCCCCGGGCTACGTCAGGCTCCCTGCGAGGTGTTTTGAGGGTAGGTCAAGCCCATCCTCAGGTGGTGAGTCATGAAGAGTGATAAGTCAACCCTATGGGAGTACCCCGTAACGGTTGGGGTGGCGTTCAGGGTAATCATAAACGTGGCGAGCCCCTCCCACGAAGCCGCTACTGGTGAGTACACGGAGCATAAGAAGGCACCCATATACTACGGAGGCAGGACCTACCTCGACGTACCCATAATATCGGGGAACGCCCTGAGGAGGTACGTGAAGGAAGCACTGATAGTGACGGCGGAGAAGCACGGCCTACCCCTAGGTAACCTATGCAGGAAGGGAATATTCACCCACTGGAACACTAAGAGAGACTTAAGCAACGACGTAGGGGCAAGCGATCTAGCTGTGAATGACGTTAAGAACCACCTCAGGAAGTGCGTCATGGAGGACGTGGCGGGCTTCATGTATGCTGAGGGCGCGTCCATAGTGAGGTTCAGCAGGCTACACGTAGCCACCATGAAGCCTACCTACGAATCCTTAAGCCAGGCGAAGGTGTACCCAATACAGTTCGCCAGGCACGTCCCTGGGAAGGAGGGAGGTAAGGGGAAGTCAGGGCAGATGGTATTCAGGGTGGAGCACATCAGTGGCGAGTTCGCTGGGCTGATGACGTTTGACGCCCACCTACTAGGCTTCGACGACTACACCCAGCAATACTTCGTGAAGGTTCCTGACGACGTGGTTGAGAGGGCTGAGGCCGTGCTCGAGGCAATGTACATAGCGCTCAACAGGCTAGGGGCGATGAAGGCACGCTCCATGACCGTCGGCGACGTAACCTCACTAACAATAACGGTGGCGCAGGGACTATTCACCCCAACCGACCCGGCAAGGAGGGACTACATAGAATCAACAGTAAATGAAGCCCAGAAGTACGAGGAACTAACCGGGTGGAAAGTCAACGTAATAACGTACCCCAAGGAAAGTGCGGGCATAGCTGAAGCCTTCACCAAGGCGAAGGAAAAGCTAGGGGAGCTACTTAAGGAGTCACTCGCAGGCGGGAGTAACGCTGGTCAATCACCATGAGCAGTGACGGGATCGAGGAACCATGCCGCCCAACCTGAGGTACGCGTCAGTAAGCGCTGAGGTGATCTGCGCCAGGTACAGGACCCCAGTATCTTACCAGAGCAGGCCTCCACACCCCCCATCCCCGGCAGCGGTTAAGGCCGCGGTAGCTAGGGCCGCCGCGCAGGTCAGTGGTGAGGAGGGCTGGGCTAAACTAATTAACGGCTCCCTATGGGGCACGTACTCAATAACGAAGCCCCTCCCCGCAGCGACATACCTAGTGAGTAGGCTCCAACCGCCCGACCTAAGGAAGAAGGGTGGGAAGCCCAGCAACGTATTCCCTGTTGGTGAGTACTTAGGCGGTGAGCTCAGGCTAGCGCTCATCTTCGACGCCAGCACCGTACCTGAGTCCCTAGTCATTAAGTCGCTACTGGGGACGTACATACTCGGCGATAATGACTCCATAGTCGTGCCTAAGCCATCAACCCTTAGGGTCGGGGAGGCTAGGGAGGTTCATGCCAACGATGTTGTGGTGACGAGGTACGTGTTCAGGCTGGGTGACGCCTCACCCATCGAGGGCTTCTGGTTGCTCGCCAAGCTACCAACCATGATTAAGCCGAAGGACTTCAGAGGAACCATACGTGTGGAGAGGCCCGGCTTTGAAGAGGTGATCATCCCCGCCAAGAGGTTCGGGCAGGTTCTCAGGCCCCACGAGGTCAGGGCTCGAGTTACTGGAGGGGCCGTGCTTGAGGTGGGGGGAGGGGACCTCATCATAGTTCCTGGCGAGGTGATTAGGGAGTGACGTTAAAGGCAGAACCCATACTCGAGAGCGGGCCCGTCAAAACCCTCCTCAGCGTGATGGGCCACGGGCTCAGGAGGTACCAGCAGGTAGTGGTTGAGGAGGTAAGTAAGTTAGTGGGTGAGGGCGGCGTCGTCATCGCGGAGCTCCCGACAGGTTACGGGAAGACGCTAATACCTGTTACCCTCGCCGCACACCTCGTCACGGAGGGCGTCGTGGGTAGAGTGATCCACACCTACCCAGCCACGTCAATGATAGAGCACCTCCTCCGGAAGCGTGGCTCAGAGCTCGAGGCCCTCAGGGGGGTGTGGCTTAAGGAGCTGGGTGTGGAGGAGCGTGCCAGTAGGTTACTGGTGGGGGCCAGGCACATGTTCAGACATGAGTCCCCGATGCTGACTAACCCCTACGTGGTCACCACGCTCGACACCCTAGTTGCTCACTACCTCAAGACGTCCTTCGCCAGGCTCTCGAGGGCCTCGGCCCGAGGCATCTACTCGGAGTTCTCAGCTGGGGTAATTCACACTTCCCTACTAGTCTTCGATGAGGCCCACATGTACCCAGTAATCACGGAGGATGGTGGGGAAGCCCCAACGCTTGGGAAGGCGTTCAACGTGATGGCGCACATCATGGGCAGGCATGCAGAGGTGGGAGGGGTCTCCCTATTAATGACGGCAACGCTACCGGAACCGTTACTTCACGGGCTTGAGGAGGCGCTCGCCAGGTACGGGGTGGTGCCTAGAGTGATTAAGTACGAGGAAGGCGCTGATGACCCCCCAGAGAGGGAGGGGAGCTTCCTGAGCGAGGTTAGGAAACGTAGCTACGACGTCGAACTCAAGGAGATGCGTAGCAGAGGGGAGCTAATTAAGGAGCTAGCTAATCACGCCGCTAAGCTAGCGCGTGAGGGTAGGAGGGTGCTGGCAGTCCTCAACACCGTGGAGGACGCTGTGAGGGCGTACCTAATGATTAGGAAGGGGGTAGGAGGGATCACGCCGGTAGTGCTCGCGCACTCAAGGTTCACGCTAAGCGACCGCGAGAGGATAGTTGGGGAGATCAGTAAGGCAGCTGAGCCCGGCGGGGGCTCAGTGGTCGTGGCGACGCAGGTCGTTGAGGCATCCATAGACATAGGCATGGACGCGCTACTCACGGACGTAGCGCTCCTCGACTCAATAGCTCAGCGCTTAGGGAGGGTATGCAGGCCAGGTCATATTAAGGGTGAGTGCGTTGGGGTGGTGAGGATCTACGCAAGCACTAATGAGTTGAGGGGAGGTAAGGAGTGCTACGGACCCTACGACACCCGCCTCGTCAAGGCATCCCTAGAAGCCCTTAAGGAAATGCGTGATAGTGGCTGGAAGGGCTTCAGCGAGTTCACCGTAACCCCCAGAGGGTTAATCAGTAGGGCCTATGAGGAGGCCTACGCACCAGTGTTGCTACCGCATGACAAGCTACTGGACTTCCTCGAGGGACTCACGGTAAGAACCTCACCAGCCCTCATAGAGGAGTGGGTTCATGAGGAGTTCGGCGGGTTCGTCAGGAACGAGGATCTAGCCCTAGCAGTACTCGTTGATCGCGCCGCGATTCACGAGTACCTAGAGGGAGGTGAGGGGGGCGAGGAGAGGGTTAGGGAGGCCGTAGCTAATGCAGTGAGGGAGGGCTCCGTAATTAAGGTGAGGCTAGGCACACTCATGAAAATCCTCGAGAAGGCCGGGATGCGTGAGGTTCCTGTAGCATGGGTGGGTTTAGGGGGCGTCACAATCGGTAGGGTTGGAACGGGTCGGGAGCGATTAATGAGGACGGCTAGTAGGGGTGGGGCGTATCTCGTAATCCCTGAGAACCTCTACGACAGCGAGCTAGGCCTAACACTACGTGAGGGGGTGGGAGAGGCGTGAGCACGTTGCCCGTACCCGTAAAGCATGCGAGGAGATTTGCTGAGGCGGCCTACGGGGACAACCACAAAGCTGGCCGTGGGGAGGGACTGCGCCAGCACTCGCTAGCGACGGCCGTGACCTCCATGCATGTCCTCCCGTCATCATACGTCGATAGGCTGGCGCGTGACGCGTCCGTGAGTCCCGAGGCTGTCGGGTCGGCCCTAACGCTCGCTGGGCTGATGCATGATTGGGGTAAGTCACTGGCGCCCTACCAAGAGTACTTGGTGGGGGGAGGCACGCACGCACCGATAAGGCATGAGGTTACCTCCTTCATAGTGATAGCCTCCCTGATTAAGCCTCATGAAGGTGCGGGAGCATGCTACCTCGCCCTAGCCGGGGCCGTGCTCTACCACCACCACGGCCTCTACGACTTCGTCGAGAAGATCGTTAAGTACCTGCGCGGCGGGGTCAGGGCGTGGCCAAACACCCGTGACGGCAGGTACAGGGAGGATCTGCGTGAGAGGCTTGAGGCATTGCTTAACGCGTTGAGGACATATCTTAAGGGAACACCCGCTGGTGAGGTACTTACGCTTAGGACTAATGCCCACGAGGTTGTTGAGTCCTTGACGATGCCTGCTGAGCCACTGCGGGCCGTGCTTAAGGAGGCCATTGATCTGGAGGAGCGGGTGAACCGGCATAGACACGTGGTGGTTCCGCTACTAACGGCACTGATGATCGGGGATAATGTCTCAGCAAGCATCGCTAGGGCTGGGGATCCTGAGGGTGTGCGGATACTGAGGATGAGTGAGGCGTCAGCACCGGTAGTGGTGATTAGGGAGCGAGACCTAGTTAAGGCCCTCAGGGAGGCTGGGCTGAGCCGGTACGCTGACAACCTACGTAGGACGTATGAGGTTCTCACGAGGTGATGCGTATGGGGAGCCTCAGGCTTAAAACCATAGGGGTTCACCCACTCACCGACGCCCTCCAGCTCCACTCCTTAGTAGATGCGCTACACTCCTACGGCCTCGACGAGCGAGTTACGGTGGAGCCTAGGGAAGGGTACCACGAGCTAGTCGTTCCTGAGGATCTGCGTGAGCGGGTAGGGTACGCCCTAGTCGCTTACCTGCTAAAGCTAATCCTCAAGGAGGCACTCCTGCTAAGAAGGGAGGGGGAGGGAAAGCACCCACGCATCGAAGCCAGCACCGTGGTTAGGGCCCTCAGGGAGGCTGAGGATCTCGCAAGGGGGACAGGGCAGGCCCCAGCCGAACTTAGGAGGCTTTCTGACTCAATTATTAAGCACCTAAGCAAGCGCCACCCGCTGACGTTGGAGCTAAGGAATCTGCGTGGCAAGCGTGGCAAGCTAGAGCAACCGGAGACGCTGGACGCGTTGAGGGAGGTCATCAATGATAAGGCGGGGGCCTTAAATAATGCTAAGCGCTTGATAGCCGTACTCCCGATGATAGGTAAGTACCACTACATAAACGCTAAGGTAAGAGGGTCTGGCTCGCAGAAATTCGACCCCGCATGCGGCAGGTTCGTGAGGGCCGGGCTGAAGCTAGCGCTAAGGTACCCTGTAAGGGGCTCAGAGCAGAACTACGGCATAGGCGTGGCCCTAGTCACGCCCTCCTCCAGCGTGGCGGCGCGTGACGTGTGGAGGGCTCAGGCAGCGCTCAGGGTCTTCAGGCGTAGGTGGGTTAAGAGGATTAACTGGGGTAAGGCGCACGCCACATTAATGCTCATCGACGCCTTCAGGCTATCAAAAGCCTTCAGTGAAGAGGCGGCAGGATACCTAGTTGAGGTAATCCTAGTGAACTCACGGGGCAGGTGGAAGAGCCCAGCGAACGCGGATGAGCTAGGTATCTTCCACGTGACGGGTGTTGAGGACATGAAGGGTTTAGGAGGCAGGCTGAGCAGGTACAGGCAGGGAGTTAACGTTGCTGCCGAGTCCGTAACTCAGGTCTATCCAGCCCTACGCCTAGCGAGGGAGCTGGAGTTACTGGGCGGCTCCGTTGACTGGTTCATCGATGGTTTCGTTAGGAGGTACTACATGGTGAGGCGGGGTAATGAGTTAGTCCTTAATTACGCCTTCACCTCCAGAATCGTTAAGGCGGTCACGGAGTACGATGTTGAGTCCCTCTACCTAGCCTTGAGGAGCGCGTCAGTGGTGGCTGGGGGTAGGGGCGAGGCCCTTATCAGCGACCCTTACCAGCTTGAGCGGCTAGTCATGGCTATCGAGTCCCTAGCTAGTAGGGCAGGGGGTTAGGGGGCGTAGGGACATAACCCCCTGTACGGGCAGGCGGCACAGCGTAGCCCATCATGGGAGGGTCTCGGGGTTTCCTCCGTTTTAAGCATGTCCTTCAACTCCCTAACCACCCTGATTAGCTTGGGTACGTGTGCTTGCCAGTTAACCTCCACGCACCAGCACCTCGTCACCGCATACGCCCTCACGTCCCTGACCCCGTAGGTCTCCTTAGTCATTACCGCGTACGCCGTTAACTGTAGGGTGACGTGCTCCCTCAACGCCCAAGCGGATGTGGTCTTCACCTCAGCAACCAGGGCTTCCTCCCCATCCTCGCTGAGCATCACTAGGTCGGCAACGCCCTTAATCCCGAGGGTGCGTGACTTGAGCGTGGGCTTAACCAGGACGTCGTACTCCCTCCTGTAAAGAGCCCGGCCGTAGGTGAGTAGCTCCTCCGCCACCTCATGGTAGTCCCAGGCCTCCGGCTCGAGGGTGTGGGGCGGTAGGGGCTCCTCAACGCTTAGGGTTGCGAGCCACGCGAAGGTGGGGCACCAGACCCACTCCTTGATTAGGGATGCGGGGACCTCCGCTACAGTCATGAACCCTCCCGCTCTAAGCCAGTATGGTTGAGTGCCTCCCCTCACCCACGACCTTCCCTCCCACCGCGTAGGCCGTGACGTACACGCTCTCCGGTATTGGGAGCACCAGTAGCTTATCTGTTGAGGTGTCGATTAGCCTGGTGAGCGACCTGAAGACATGCCTAGCCACTCCAGCCGTCCCTCTCCTTACGTACGCTGACTTCTGTATCCTTATGAAGCCTAGGGCCGTTAAGCGCCTCACCACGGCGTTCCTCACGGCGTCGTCCCTCACGTCGTAAACCACCAGTATCACGGGCACCCTCATCACCACTTAACCGTGAATGCCTTGAAGGCCTCCCCCGTCCTGATTGAGTGCGCTAGCTCCATTGCCTGGAGCTTAATTATGTTGTCGAGGGACTTCCTCAGGTTCCCGTACCTGTAGCTCCTCTCCTCCAGCCCGCGGAGCACCGCGTCGGCCACGGCCTTCCTTGACTCAGGGGTTAGTGAGCCGCCGACAGCCTCGAGCACGTCCCTCCTCAGCGCTAGCTCGGCCACGGCCTTGTCGATGGCGAACCTGAAGGGCTCCATGAAGTCCAGTGTTAGGGAGGGCCTCCCCGACTTATCCACGTGGAGGAACCCGGCGTAGGGGTCCAGCCCAGCCACTAGGAGTGCCTTCATGCATTTAAGCCTAAGTATGCCGTACCCGTAGTTCAGGGCCGCGTTGACGGCGTCAACACCGTCCTGATCCCTCCCAACGAAGTTGTGGTGGGGTGGGATGACCCGCGACGCGAAGCACCCCCAGTAGATCCTGGAGGCGGCGGCCTCAACACTCATGACGCATGCGGCGTCCTCACACTCCTTAAGGCTACTCACGCACTCCTCAACCTCGTAGCCACACTCCCTCACCCTATCGTCCCTCCTGCTCCTCCCTAGGTACTTCAGGAGCCACGCCTTATTCCTGATCTTAGCCTCAACGAGGCTTAACGCGTGCTTGAGGCCCTTACCTTCAGCGACTAGCAGGTACTGAGCCCTCCTAGTCTCGACCGTCTTATTGGGCGTCGCGGGCCACAGCATCGCCTGCACCAACCCATCACCCCTGACGAAGTAGGTGGGGACGCCCTGAGCAACAAGCTCGTAGAGGGCCTTGCTGACGACGGTAACGCCCCTCGAGGATATGAGGACCTCATCCACGTCCGTCATGGGGACCTCAGCAACCACCCCCTCACCGGGACGCTTAACCACGAGCACGCCCCTCCTAACCGTGAGGAACGTGCCGGGAGTGGCGACTACCACCCTACCCACGCTCACGTCACCCCTTAAGCACGCGCTACCGCCTCCGCCCCACC
>JALVVU010000118.1 GCA_027023255.1 Desulfurococcales archaeon | reverse complement strand
CTGATGACGTGATCTTAGTGAAGGGCACTGCACCGGCGGGCTTCAATGTCGTGGACGCTGAGGTGGAGGGACTGAAGGTTATGAAGTGTAACATTAAGTTAGTGTTAAGGTTGAGAGGAGGGGCAAGAATTAAAGCAGAGGTCGGTAGAGGGCACCTCCTAAGCGTATTAGGCGATGCGAGAGTGGGGCAGAGAGTTAAGGTGGGGATACCTTCCAAGTACGTGCACGCTTCAAAAAGGAACTAACATGCAAGAATCAAAAACTGAATCAGGAGGCCTCGGAGGCGGCGACCCCCGTTGCCATGCTCTTAATCAGAGAGTAACGTGACTAGCCCCTCCCTCAACTCGGCCCTGCCTTCCCTGCCTAACTCACTTACGCACAACACAACCCAGTACGGGTGAACCCTCAGCGAATCCGCTAACTCCCTCACACTTGCCCTGCCACCGCGCTCTTGAAGTGCTTTGAGGATGTCCTCCGTTAGCACCTTAGCTAGCTTGCGTTGGTGGGTGTTTATGTATCTCGCCACCTCTATTGCTGTGTCGATGTCCACGCCGAGCGTTGAGGCTATGTCCCTCACCTTAGGCCTTATCTGTAGCTTAGCGCGTTTGTTCCTGCGCTTAGCGTTGATGTATTCTAGGGCGAGGGCTTCTAACTCAGCATCCACCCCCGCGGCTTGGGGTGCTGGTGCGGCGGCAGGTACGCAGGGTGGTGGTAGGAGGAGTGCCTTCAGGTCTATTACCGCCTCGACCTGGGGTGCGGTTACCGCGTACTTCTTTATGATCCTGTTCTTCCCGCTTACCTCGACCTTAAGTAGGCCTGCCGCGAGAAGGCCTTCTAAGTGGTTTAACGTTGTTGATAGCTTGATCCCTAGCCTCCTAGATATTTCGGAGGCGGTTAGGGGACCTTCGGCGAGGAGCATCTTAAGTATCTGTAGCTTGGGGCCGCTGCATAGGGCGTCAATTAACCACCTCACCCTTCCCTGGTCATCTATTCTTACCCGCTCAGCCATACGTTAGCACCGCCCCCACTCACTGCGATGTCGATGCTCAACTTCCTCGACGCGTTAACGTAGTTTGGGTCTTCGTAAGACACGTTACCGTTAACTACGGAGCGCTTCTCACCCCTCACAACTACGTTAGCGGCTCCGCTCTCCGCCGAGCACGTGACCTTGAAGGCGTGGGTAGGTGCGTGCACGCGTATATCGACACCGCCGCCGGCAACGCTCACCTTTATGCTGGATGCTGAGGGACCTGCGTCACTTAGGAAGCTTAGGCGGCCCTCAACCCCTCCCCCACTCACCTTAATTACTGCTGTAAGGTTCGCGAGCTTACCTAGCCTTAACTCGATGCCGCCGCCGTTGATCGTGGCGTTAATCGTTCTTAACGTAGTAGCGTCACTGACGCTCACTTGGAGACCTCCCCCGCTGATTCTGGTGTTGAGGGCGCTGACGTAGTCTGGCGGGACGTAAACCTTAATGACGTACCCATCGGCACTGACTACGTTGAGTACGTCATTCGCGTACCTATACTCGTAAATAGAGGTTGAGGGGCCCAGCACCATCCCTTCCCTAAGCACGACTATCCTAACCCTGCCCTCCTTACCCCATTCGAGCACGCTGACTCCACCGCCTTTAACAAGTACGTTCAGTTTCAGGGGCCCAGTAACGTTAATTGTCTCCTCCTTCACTAGCGTAGGGCTCCCGAGGCCGAAGCCCATGAACTTGAAGTGAGTTACCGCACTCATGATGGAGGATATCAGTGACCCGATGTCCGTAGCGTTTATCCCGCCACTGCCCGGGCTCACCCTCCCGCTCACGTAGAGGAGGAAGGGCGACACTATCCCCACTAACGCGATAGCCAGGACGATCGCGCCGACCACGAAGTCCTTCTCGAAACCCATCACCCACCACCTCACAGCGCTGCCGGGGCGAGCATCACGAGTAATAGCAGGATGACCGCCAGTAGCGCTGCGGCCAATGCCCTCCAGCCGCTTAACTCATGCACTACTTGAAGGCCCCTCACCTGAATCACTAGCTTAGCTATAAACTCCAGTACTAGCCCAACACCTAGGGGCCCTGCCATCGCTATGGGATTGGCGAGGAGGGCGGCGATTAGCGCTGGAACCACGTAGAACACCCTCCCAACCCAGGAGTACGCGTAAACCATTAGCGTGCTTGAGAAGTCGCCCTTACCGCCGAAGGCGTGTGAGAAGCCCCACGCG